>JACQED010000550.1 GCA_016200785.1 Chloroflexota bacterium | reverse complement strand
TGATCGTAGCCGAGCGACTCGGCCAGTTCGACGACTTCGATCAACTGGCGCGGCGGGAGTTGCCACATGCCCAAACCGAAGCGGAGTGACGGGTGTCGGGCGGCGGGTGTCGGGGGAGGTGTCATATTCTCATTCAACTGGCTCGCCGATGCGCTGTGTCCAGTGCTCTAACAACGAGCGAGCTCGCCGCCGTTCGCCGATACTCCGCGCCGATCACCGGATCGGATACAGGCTGAAGGGTCTCACGCAGGCGGCGGCCCACTTGCGAAAACAAATCAGAGCCTGGACGCTGGCCGACAATCATCTCCTCAAACCATTCAGGCGCGTAAGGGACACCGTCTACGCCGCACAGAGCTATGCGCGCCAGATCCACAATTCCATTCCTGTCGAGGTGCACCAGCGCCGCAACGCCGACCAGCGCAAATGCGCCGTGAACGCGCGCCACTTCGAGAAACGCCCAGCCGGTGTTCTCCGGCGGCGGCTCGATCTCAATGGCTGTCAGAATCTCGTCGGGCCGAATCGCCGTGGTAAGTGGGCCGAGAAAAAACTCCTCTGGAGAGAGCGAGCGGGTGGCGCCGTCGGCGCGATTCAGCGTCAGCCTCGCACGGAGGACCGTCATGGCCGCCGGGAGTTCTGCTGCCGGATCCGCGTGCGCTAGACTCCCCCCGACGGTACCGCGATTGCGGATCGCGGCGTGCGCCACATATCTTGCGGCCTCCGGCAAGAGCGGCGCGAGTTGGCGGACGAGTGGATGATTCTCCAGCGCGCGCTGTCGCACCATCGCGCCGAGTCGCAAAGCTCCCTCGGCCGGCCGTCGTATTTCGCTCAACCCCTCGACGGTGTTCAGATCGACAACATACTTGGGCCGGATCAGCCGCAGATTCAGAAGTGGCACGAGGCTCTGGCCTCCGGCGATCAATTTGGTCTCGTCCGGCGAGCGAGCCAGAAAAGCAAGCGCTTCGTCCAGAGTCCTCGGCGCGACGTACTCGAATCGGGGCGGCTTCACTTCGTTTCCAGCGCCGTGAGAATCGTATCCGGCGTGATCGGCGTTTGCGTGAACTTCACGTCGAAGGGGCGCAATGCGTCCTCGATCGCGTTGACCACGGCGGCGGGTGAGCCGATGATGCCGGCCTCACCGGCCCCCTTCATGCCGCCCGGAATGATCGGCGATGGCGTGATTGTGTGGTCGAGCCTCAGGTGGGGTAAATCGGCGGCGGTGGGGATCAGGTAATCCATGAAGGTGCCAAACATGGGCTGTCCATTACTGTCGTATTTGAGTTCTTCATACAGCGCTGCGCTGATGCCCTGCGCGACGCCGCCCTGAATCTGTCCTTCGACAATCAACGGGTTGAGCATCGTGCCGCAGTCGTGAACGTAGGCGTAGTCCAGAAACTTAACCTCGCCCGTTTCAACGTCCACTTCCACGACCGCGACGTTCGCGCCATAGGGCCAGGCCATCTGCGGCGGATCGAAGACTTCGATGGCCTCGAGGCCGGGAAGCATATCAGGCGGCAACTCTATCGCACGATGGTAGGCTGCCCGGCCAACGTCCTTCATCGTGATCGCACGCGCCGGCGCACCCTTGACCCAGATACGTCCCGCCTCGATCAGCAGATCGGCGGGCGAGGCCTCGAGCATGTGCGCCGCGATGGCTTCGATCTTTTGGCGCAGACTGTGCGAGGCTTTGATCACGGCGGCGCCGCCCACTGAGGCGGACCGGCTGGCCCCCGTGCCGTAGCCGGTATAGGGACAGGCTTGCGTGTCGCCGGTCACCACGTTGATCTGATCCGGTCGGACTCCGAGCTGCTCGGCGCACAACTGTGAGAGGCCATTGGTGAATCCCTGCCCCATTTCACTCAGCCCGGTGTACAGCGTCACTTCGCCGCCCGGCTCGAGTCGCAGGTGCGCGGTATCAAAACCGCCCTGCCGCATCCCGCCTTCGTTGAGAATCCGCGAAGGGCCGAGCGCCGTGTTCTCCACGTAGAACGAAACGCCGATACCGATGTATCGCCCGCTCCCGCGCAGCGCCGCCTGTCGAGCACGCCACTCGCGGTAATCGGCCAGTTCGAGCGCGCGGTCAAGGCACTCGGCATATCGCCCGCTGTCGAAGGTGTGCACCAAACCGGTGTAAGGGAACCGGTCAGGAGGAATGAAATTCTTGCGACGAAGTTCCGCCGGGTCCATCTCCAGCGCCAGCGCCATTCGGTCAACCATTCGCTCGACAACGAAGTTGGCCTGTGGCTGTCCCCATCCGCGATACGACCCGAAAGGCGTTTTGTTGGTCACTACCGCCAATGTATCCACACGGGCGCTGGGAATCTGATAGACGTTCGTGATCATCGCCGACGTCAGCCACACCGGGCCAAAACTCACCGTGTGCAGATAAGCCCCCATATCGCCGATCACTTCGGCCTTGATCGCGGTGAGCGTGCCATCTCGTTTTGCGCCGAGCGTCGCAGTCACGCTTTCTTCGCAGGCGTGAACGGTGGCTGTGAAGGACTCGATGCGATCTTCGACCCACAGCACGGGCCTCCCAGTCCGGCGCGACAGCAAGGCGATCGCGACTTCCTCCGGGTAAAAATGGAATTTACCGCCAAACCCGCCTCCGACCCGGGGCGTCAAAACGCGGAGGCGATGCGCCGGCATCCCCAGCACCTCGGCCAGGAAGTCGCGGACGACGTTCGGGCTTTGAGTGGAAGTCCACAGCGTCAGTTCGTCCCGGCGCGCGTCCCATTCCGCCAGGACGCCGCGCGTCTCGATGGGACAGGCGAATTGGCGCTGGACTTTGAACCGTTCCGTGATCACCACGTCGGCCTCGGCCAGCGCCCGGTCAACGTCGCCCATCTCGGCGTGATACGTCCCGGCCACGTTGTCGGGCCAATCGTCGTAGAGTCGCGGCGCCTCGGATCGGAGCGCGGACTCGGCATCGCCGGTGGAAGGCAGAATCTCCCAGTCCACGTCAATCTGCTCGAGTGCATCTTCCGCGAGGTAACGCGATTCGGCGGCGACGACCGCCACCGTCTCACCGGCGTATCGCACGCGATCGCGCATCAGCGCGTAATATGGCGTCGGCCGCTGGCCGGCGAAGTGATGCACCTGGGGCTGGGGGGCGAGGTCCGGCGGCAAGTCCGCCCCGGTCAGGACAGCATGCACGCCGGGCATCTGCTGGGCGCGACTTGCATCAATGGATCGAATTCGCGCGTGGGGAAACGGGCTGCGCAGAAACGCCGCGTGCAACATCCCCGGCCTCGTGAGGTCGCCCACAAATTCACCGGCACCGGTCAGCAGTTCGGGATCTTCCCGTCGCTTCAGCCGTTGGCCGACCCAATTCGAGCTGGTTGGGGGCGCCGATGCCAAATCCTGCTCTGCCATTTCGTGATCTCTCCGTAAAGGCGAACGCGTTGGATGATATTACTTGCGCCGTTTCCTGTCAATTCGGGCTGTGCTATAATCACGGCAGGTATTTCCCGCTATGGCATTCACTGTCCGCGAATTTCACGATTTAGTGGTGTTGCTGGAGCAGCAGCCGGAATGGCGCGCCGAGTTGCGCCGGCTAGTGTTGACCGACGATATTCTTGCCCTGCCACAGGCACTGCGTGAGCTGGCCGAGGAGCAGAAGCGCACAGCGCAGGCGGTGAGAGAACTGGCCGAGACGCAGAAGCGGTCGGACGAGCGGCGGGCGGAGTTCGAGCAACGCGCGCAGGCCGACGTGGGACGTTTGGACCGGGCGCTGGCGGAATTGGCTGAGGCGCAGAAGCGTACCGAGAGCCGCGTTGAAGAGTTAGCCGAGGCGCAGAAGCGTACCGAGAGCCGCGTCGAAGAGTTAGCCGAGGCGCAGAAGCGTACCGAGAGCCGCGTCGAAGAGTTAGCCGAGGCGCAGATGCGCACCGAGAGCCGCGTTGAAGAGTTAGCCGAGGCGCAGAAGCGTACTGAACAAAGTGTAAGAGAACTCGGCGAGGCGCAGAAGCGCACCGAGAACCGAATCGGCGCAACCACCGAAGAGGAAGCCGCCGACGTTCTCAGAGTCGTGCTCGAAATGAAGGGCTATCGCGCTGTGGGCGAAGCTTTCAACTTGCGATGGAATGGCGATGTGGATGTCATTTTGCCGCTGGAAGATTCGGCTGGGAAGGCCTTGTGGGCAGTTCTGGAAGCGAAGGTGCGGCTGGGTTGGCGGGCGGTGGAGGCATGGGCCAATCGGATGCGCTCGCCCGATTTTCTCGTTGCGCTGCAAGCGGCAGGAGTGAAGGGTCCATATCTGGTGTATGTTTACGGGATGCGGGCCGACCTGAGCGCCCGCCAAGCCGCCGAGACGTTCGGGATTGGATTGGTCGGCAGCCGGGGCGAGGAAGTGCCGCCGCGCGGGGTTATCGATTAGTCTACTTGCTCAGCCTATTGAGTCCCGGAGCGAAAAGACGGATGGACGAAATACGCCATCCGTCTTTTCTTTGTGCCCGTTGGCGTAGATTATTGGGCGCGCCTTTCAGACGAGCCGATACCGCACTTCTCCGCCAGAGAGCAATGCCTTCAAGTTGGTGTAATCGTCCGCGCGCTCGCTGCGGTGCGCGGCGATGACGCCGGAGCCGATGTGCGGCGTAAGGATGAGATTGACCATCGGGTCGCGCGCCAATTCAAGAAGCGGGTCGTCAGCGCGCAGAGGTTCCCACGTATAAGTGTCCAGCGCTGCGCCGGCGAGGTGGCCGGAGCGCAGAGCCTCGATCAGCGCCGCTTCGTCCACCACCGCGCCCGATCCGCAATGGACAAAGATCGCGTCGGGTTTCATCGCAGCGAAGAACGCCGTGCTCAGCGTCTGGTCGTTCTCCTTGGAATAGGGCAGAAGCGAACACACAAAGTCGCTTGGCGCGATTAGTTCATCTCTTGAGGCGGCGTACGTGAGATTGAGTTCGGCCTCGGCCCGCGCCGGAAGCCGCTGGCGCTTGTGGTAAAGCACCCGGCTCTCGAAGCCCTTCAAGCGCCGCGCGAGTTCGGTGCCGATCTCGCCGAAGCCGACGATGCCGACCGTCGCGCGCCACAGCGCGCCGATGTTCTGCCGGCCCGACCAGTTGTAGGCGAAGTGATCCTCGTCGCCGCGCTCGGACTTCTGGCCCCAATCGGCGGCCTCGGAAGTGATCTTCATCATCTCGCGGATGCGCCGGGCCAGAGCGATCATCTGCATGGTCATGTGCTCGGCCACGAACACGCACGTTCGCACCGGCCAGTAGCACACCGGGATACCGGCGCGTTTGGCGGCCTCGGTGTCAATGTCCCACACCTGCGAGCCGAGCCGCTGGATCAGTCTCAGATTCCGGCCGGCGGCGATGATGTCGGCGTCAATGACGCCCGCGCGCTCGCTGACGAAGAACTCTGCCTCCGGCAGAAGGCCGACGATCTCGGCCTTGTCCGTCGTGCGGCGCATGGTGATTTCGAATTCTGGCGGCGCGGCGTCGAGGGCGGCTTGCTGGTGGCGCTGGCCGCGTTGTGTGACGAAGAGGACTTTGTGTTGAGGCATGATGGCTCCTGGCGAATGGCAGATGGCCTATGGCTGATAGCAGGCGGGCACGGCGAGCCGCGTTGCCGGGCATTGGCTAACGACTATCAGCCACGCCCGAATTGTTCCACAACTGGTCGAGTTCTACCTCCGGCACATCGAAGACACTGCCCGTCGGCGGCAGAGTCTCGTGAGTCAGAAAGTCCGGCAATCGGTCGTCAGAATCGGTGAAGCCGGCGGCGCGGTTGAACGCGCGTTCGAGGTCTATCACGCGGCGGCCAAGAGAGTCGAGCCAGTCGGGAGGCAAATCAAGCCCGTAAGTGCTTTTCAGCATCGCCAGCACGAGGTCGGGCCGCGCGCCGGTCGCGCCAATGTTGAATACGCACAGCCCGAGCGCGTCGTAGGCCGCGCGTTGAAGTTGCGAAGCGCGAGACAGCGCGACGGCCTTCGTCGGGTCGCGGTGATCGACTTGCGCGAAGACGGTCAGCCCGGCGGTGTGATCTGCGCCCTGCGGCGACGTGGCGTAAGTGACGCCAGTGCCCTTGATCGCGCGCGGGTCATAGGCGCTCATCGCTTGCCCTTTGACTGCGGGTACGCGCCGGACTCCGAGCGCCTTGCCCACCGCGACGACTCCGCTGGCGAGCAACTTGCCGAGCCTCGTCCCTCGCGCGATCTCGGCGACGATCTCGGCGGCTGGCGCGCCATCGCCGAAACGCGGGAGAAGCTCGCGTAACTCGACTGGGGCAGTGTCCGTCTCGGCGGCTTCCATCATGACGCCCAGTGCCGCGCCGATCTCGATCGTGTCCAGCCCGAGATCGTTGCACAACCGGTTGATGCGCGCCACCTCGTCCAGCGATTCCAACCCGAGGTTCGCGCCGACGAGGCCGATGGTTTCAAATTCAAGCGGCGCGGCGGACAGGCGTCCCTCGGCGTCGGCGAAGATGTTACTGCACTGGATCAGGCATCCGTCCATGCAAGCCTCGGTCGGCGCGCCCTCGCCGCCGCGCGAAAGAATAATGTCGCGCAGGGCTTCGCCGCCGATCGCCTCCGCGTGCTCGAACTGGCCCGCGCTGAAATTGCGCGTGGGCAGGCCACCGAGCATTTGCGTCAGCATCACAGTCGAGGCCGTGCCGTACTCGCGCAGAACCTTCACGCGCGGACTCGGCGCGACGAATTTGTGAAAGGCGATCGTCGCCGATCTGGCGGCGTCTCTTGCCAGCGCGCCGTCGCGCGCCGCGATGCGCCTGATCAAGATTGCCTTGAGTCCCTTGCTCCCCATCACCGCGCCCATCCCGCCGCGCGCGGCCATGCGAAACGGCTGGCCGTTGGCGTCGGTCACGGCGATGGCCGCCGCGCCGAGTTGCATCTCCCCCGCCTGACCAATGCTGACGACGACGTAATCATCGCCGTACTTATCTATCAACGCCTTTGCCGTTGCCTCGTTGCCGAGGCCGAGATAGGGCAGGGCGGACTCGAATCGCGCGCCATGTTCGTCAAGAAT
>JACQED010000549.1 GCA_016200785.1 Chloroflexota bacterium | reverse complement strand
TTCGCCATTTGCCTGAGGGGCTGTGGTGGACGGCGATCGTCTATCCTTCGATCTGGCTCTCCGACACCGGAGCCTTTGTGGGCGGCAACTTTCTCGCCGGGCGCTTCCTCGGCCGGCACGCGATGGTTCCGAAACTCAGCCCGAAGAAAACCTGGGAAGGCTTCGTCAGCGGAGTGGTGTGGGGCACGGCTTTTGGCGCGCTCTTCGGCGCGTTCTGGGAAATCGCTTCGGGACCCGGGTCGCGTCTCGGATTCTGGCCGGGCGCGATCGTCGGCCTCGTCGTTTCGCTCGCCGGGCCGATCGGCGACCTCGCCATCTCGATGTTGAAACGACAGGTGGGACTCAAGGACACCGGCAACGCGCTGGCCGGCCACGGGGGGATGCTCGACCGGATCGACTCCTGGCTGATCGGCGGCGCGGCGGCTTACTATTGCATATTGCTGTTGCTACGTTGAGGAAGGAGCCCCTATGAACGAGATGCCCGAACGCAACCTCGCGCTTGAACTCGTCCGCGTAACCGAAGCCGCGGCGCTGGCCGCCGGGCGCTTCATGGGGCGCGGCGACAAAGAAGGCGGCGACAAAGCCGCCGTTGACGCGATGCGCCTCGTGCTCAACACCGTCGAGATGGACGGCATCATCGTCATCGGCGAAGGCGAGAAAGACGAAGCCCCCATGCTTTACAACGGCGAAGTCCTCGGCACCGGCGACCTGCCGCAGGTGGACATCGCGGTTGACCCGATTGACGGCACGCGCCTGCTGGCGCTGGGCCGGGCCAACTCGCTCTCGACCGTGGCCCTGTCCGACCGCGGCACGATGTTCAACCCCGGCCCGTTCGTTTACATGAACAAGATCGCCGTCGGCCCGGAGGCCAAAGGCGCCGTTGATATTGAAGCGCCGGTGACGGCGAATCTCAAGAACATCGCCCGCGCCAAGAACCGCGACGTCAACGATCTGACGGTGGTGATCCTCGACCGCCCGCGCCATCAGCAACTCATAGACGAGGCGCGCAAAGCCGGCGCACGCATCCGGCTGATCACCGACGGCGACGTGGCCGGTGCGCTGATGACCGCCTGGCTCGACTCCGGCGTGGACGTTCTGCTCGGCGTCGGCGGCACACCCGAGGGCGTGATCGCCGCCTGCGCGCTCAAATGCATGGGCGGCGAGATTCAGGGCAAACTCTACCCGCGCGACGACAACGAGCGCCAGAAGGGCATCGAGATGGGCTACCAGATCGACCGGGTGCTTCACACGGAGGATCTTGTCGCGGGCGACAACGTTTTCTTCGCCGCGACCGGTCTGACCGACGGCGAACTGCTCGACGGCGTCAAGTATTACGGCTCCGGCGCGCGCACCCATTCGCTCGTCATGCGTTCAAAGTCCGGCACGGTGCGCGAGATCGTCGCCCGCCACCGCTGGGACAAGTTGATGCAGTTCAGTCAGATCGGATACGACTGATGGACTCAACACCAAGACACAAGGACACGAAGACACACAGAGCTGGGTATCTTCCGCTGTCCACGGGGAAGAGCAAATTGCACAAGCGATAGTGGCGGCGGCCTTTCGTATCGCAAGCAGGTTGTCGTTCCTCTCGTGTATGATGGGATAACGTTTGACGAAGGATTCCGCCTTGATCTCTTGGTTGAGGAATTGGTCATTGTCGAGTTGAAATCAGTCGAGATGATGAATCTGGTTTTCCAAGCTCAGTTGCTGACGTATCTGAAATTGACCGGACAACGCCTTGGCTTCCTGGTCAACTTCAACGTGCCGCTGATAAAAGACGGCATCAAGCGCGTCATCCTCTAAACCTTCGTGTCCTTGTGTCTTCGTGCCTTGGTGTTAGATGAACCCTGCGCCCAAAAGAGTCTATATCGCCATCGAGGGCGTGATCGGCGTCGGCAAGACGACGCTGGCCCGTCTGCTTCAGTCTGAGTTCTCAGCTGAACTACTGCTCGAAGTCTTCGAAGAGAACCCCTTCCTCAGCCACTTCTACACCGACCGCGCCCGCTACGCCTTTCAGACACAGATCTTCTTTTTGCTTTCGCGCTACCACCAGCAGCACGCAGCCGTGCCGGCGGCACTGGAGCGCGGGAACTTGATCGCGGATTACACCTTCGCCAAAGACGCGCTATTCGCCCGCATCAATCTAGCCGGCGACGAACTGACAATGTACCAGCGGGTGCACGACGCGCTGG
>JACQED010000520.1 GCA_016200785.1 Chloroflexota bacterium | reverse complement strand
GGACCTCGAGCGGATGGGCGGCTTCGCCCGCTACAAGGATGTGGACGGCGACGGCATCGGCTGGCGCACACTGCCCGGCACTCTGCACCGCCTGCACGCGTATCTCGCGCGCGGCACGGGTCACAACGAGCGGGCCGTTTATAGCGAGCGCCCGGACGACTGGGAAAAGAACATGGAGCGGCTGGGCCGGAAGTTCGAGACGGCCCGCGCGATGGTGCCCGAGCCGGAGGTGGACCTCCTCGAAGACGCCAAGATCGGCCTGATCGGTTTCGGCTCGTCCGACCCGGCGATTCGAGAAGCCAGGCACCGCCTGAGCCAATCGGGGATCGAGACCAGCTATCTGCGCGTTCGGGCTTTGCCCATGAATGAAGTCGTCCGCGAATTTCTGGCGGCACATGAGCGCGCATACGTAATCGAACTCAACACCGACGGCCAGTTGGCGAAACTGATTCAGATGGAATTTCCGGGGTTGGCGACGAGAGTTGTTTCTCTGGCCCACAGCGACGGAATGCCTCTTTCGGCCCGTTGGATCACGTCGGCTGTTCAGCAGCAGGAGCGATAGGGATGGGACTTGTAGAAGCGCCGCCTCGCGGCGGCAAAGCGAAAACGAATATCATCGGCTTGGCCAGGACCGATTACAAAGGCGGAGACACGACTCTGTGCGCTGGTTGCGGCCACAACTCGATCTCCAGCCAAATCGTCAATGCGTGTTTTGAGGCGGGCATTCAGCCCGAGCAAGTGGTCAAACTGAGCGGCATCGGCTGTTCGAGCAAAAGCCCCGCCTATTTCCTGAATCGCTCGTCGGGTTTCAACACCCTGCACGGCCGCATGCCGGCGGTGGCGACCGGCGCGACGACGGTCAACAGAAAACTGGTCGCGATCGGCGTCAGCGGCGACGGCGACACGGGCAGTATCGGCCTCGGCCAGTTCAAGCACATGGTTCGGCGCAACGTGCCAATGGTCTACATCATCGAGAACAACGGCGTGTACGGCCTGACGAAAGGCCAGTTCTCGGCGACGGCCGACATAGGGCAGGAACTCAAGTACGCCGGGCAGAACGAACTTCCGCCGATCGACCTGTGCCTCGAAGCGTTGGTCGCGGAATGCGGCTTCGTCGCGCGTTCGTTCGCCGGCGATCCCAAGCAGGTGATGGCGCTCCTGATGGCGGCGCTGGTCTACGAAGGCACTGCTGTCATTGACATCATCAGCCCGTGCGTCACCTTCAACAATCACGACGAGTCCACCAAATCCTACGTTTGGGGCAAGGAGCACGACGAAAGATTGCACGACATCACTTATGTCCCGGCGCGCGAGACAATTCAAGTGGATTACGAACCGGGCGAGGTCAAAGTTGTCGAGATGCACGACGGATCACACCTCCGGCTGAAGAAACTCGGCCCGGACTACGATCCGACCCACCGGCAGGAAGCGATTCGCTTGCTCGACACGGCCCGCACCGAGCAGCTGTTTTTCACCGGTTTGCTTTTCCTGAACGAAGGTCGGCCCACATTGCCTCAGGTCTTGCGTCTGCCCGAAACGCCGCTGGTGCAACTGCCCCCGGAGAAATTGCGACCATCGCCGGAGTCGTTGGCGAAACTCATGGCCTCACTACAGTGAACATAGATAGAATGACCAACTAAACGACGGCGGCCACGCCATTGTTAAGTTGGTCATTGTTCATTCTACGGAGGATTATCTTGTGCGTAGCTGGCTAACCATCCTGTTTCTCGTCGCCCTGCTTGTCGTCGGCGGCATCCTTCTCACTCAACAACAGAGCGGCGAACCTTTCTCGTTGACCAAGGGTTATGTGCCGCGGTTGGATGCGACGCAGGCCCTGTACTTTGCCGGCGCGACGGTCGTGATCGTCGCGTCAGTGATCGGCCTTGGCGTGACGCTGGCAGTGGCCATGAATTTCGGCAGTCAGCAAGTCGCATCCGTGCAGGCTCTGTCGGCAAAAACCGCCGCCGCGCCTGCCGCTCGCGAAACCAAGCACGCCGCCGACAAGGCAGAGGGCGGGAAGTTGATCGAGCCTGCGACACTCGGGCGAGGCCTCGGCCTTGCCGGGACCATCCTGGCTCTGGCTATGGTCGCCTTCCTGACGATCAATCGCGCCATCAATCCGCCGAAGGAGGGAGGGGCCGAAACACCTGCCGGCGAATCCACGCCGGCTGTCGCGCCCGCCCCAGCCGCCTCCGGCCCCGCTGACCTGCAATCGGTCTTCGCCGCCCTGCCGGCTGGCGACGCGGCCAAAGGTAAAGACGAATTCGCCGCGCAACCTTGTGCCTCGTGCCATTCGCTCGAGCCGAATAAACGCATCGTGGGCCCATCGCTGGCCGGCGTGGCGGCGCGCGCGGCGTCTCGCAAGCCCGGCTACTCTGCGGAGTTATACTTGTACGAGTCGATCACCAAGCCGAGCGCGTACGTCGTTCAGGATTTTCAGGACGGCCTCATGCCGCAGAACTTCGCGCAGACGTTGACGCCGCAACAGCAGGCCGATTTGATCGCGTTCCTGATGACTCAGAAGTGAACTCCGCCGAACTGCTCCAATCTGTCCAGTCTTCCCGCGACGAACTGATGCGCGCCATCGAAGGCCTCACCGAGGCCGAGATGAGCGCGGCCGGCGTGATGGAAGGCTGGTCGGTCAAAGACGTGCTCTCACACATCACGGCGTGGGAAGCGGAATGGCTAAAAGCGTGGGGACAGCACAAGGCCGGCAAACGCCCCGTACTCGTCGAGACCGACGCCGAGGTGGACGCGCAGAACGCGCAGTGGCTCAAGAACAACAAGAAGAAGCCGCTGGACAAAGTGCTGGCCGACTTGCACGGCGCGCGCAAGCAGACCATTCGGCAGATCGAAAACCTGACCGAAGACGATTTGAATCGGGTGGGCAAATTCGCCTGGCTCAGAGATCGAACGTTGGCCGACTTCATCGCGGGTGAGACTTTCACCCACGAGCGCGAACATGCGGCGCAGATTTGGGCGTGGCGGGAAAACAGGAATAGAGATTAGCAGACAGGGATTGAGCGTGGTAGAAGCGGCGGCGGGAAAAATCGCTCGAGAGCACGAAGCGGCGCGGCGCGGGGCGATTGTTGTGGATCGGTCTCACGAGGGACGGATCCGCGCGACGGGGCGCGATCGCAACGATCTCCTTCATCGCATGTCCACGAACGATCTCACTCAGATGCAGGTCGGCGAAGCCAGACCGACGGTGCTAACGACTGCCATTGCCCGGATCGTCGATCTCGTGTGGGTGTTGAATTACCCGAACGACCTGCTGATGCTCGTCGGCCCTCGCCAGGCGACTAACGTTCGGCGCTGGCTGTCGAAATACGTTTTCTTTCAAGACGAAGTTGTCTTCACCGACGCAAGCGAGACGTCCGGCCAGCTAGGGGTTTACGGGCCAAAGGCCGGCGACGTTGCCGAGGCGTTGTTGCCGGGGGCAGGCAGGCTAACAGAGAATCATTTTCTACTCGAGGGCGATCTCACGATCCTCCGCGCCCGGCCGCTGGCCGGCGATGGGTTCACCGTGATCGCTCCTTCGGCCCAGATACCCGAATTGAAGGCAAAAGCGCAAAACGCCGGCGCGGTTCAGGCAGGCGAGGACACGTATCAAGTTCTTCGCGTCGAGGCCGGCCAGCCGTACACCGGGAACGAGTTGAGCGAAGCCCACATTCCCCTCGAAGCAAATCTGTGGGGTGCGGTGAGTTTCACCAAGGGCTGTTACATCGGGCAGGAGATCATCGCGCGCATGGAAAGCCGCGGGCGGCTGGCGAAAACACTGGTCGGGTTGAAACTCGCCGCCGAGGTCGTACCCGGCGCGGAGGTGCGGTGCGACGGCGTCAATGTCGGCGTTGTCTCCAGTGCCGTCGTCTCGCCGCAGGCCGGGCCGATTGCGTTGGCATTCGTCAAACCCGCGTTCGCCGAAACAGGCGCACAACTGGATATCGGCGGCGTGGCCGGTGAGGTCGCCGCCTTCCCCATCGTCTGACCCCACTTGACTTTACTTCCAAATTGCATAAACTAAGTCGAGTTTTGCGGTTCTCGTACCGGGCGCAAGTGCAACTCCGAAGGGTGTAGGGGCGTTCAACCGGACGCTCTTCTCTTAGCCGGAAATTGAGTGCGCCCGGTATTGCGTGCCAAGCTGGTAGACGAAGTGATTCAGCCGCCCGGCGATTGTCAGTGCCCGAGCGGTCGGCATGCACGGAGTAGCGAAGGAGGGGAGCCTTGATCAGGTTCTCGCGCGCCAAACTCGTCGTCGCCATCGTCGCCGCCATCACAATCCTTTGGATCGTGACGGGCATCGCCCTCGCCCAGGACAACCCGCCGCCCGACTACCGGCAGATTGGGGGGATCAGCAGCCGGGTGGCGATCTGGATTGTGGCCGAGGTGCACCTGATGTTCGCCGCCTTCGTGCTGGGTGTGCCGATGTTCGCGCTGGTGGTCGAGATCATCGGAAGCCGCACGAAGGATGCGCGCTACGATCGGCTGGCGCACGAATTCACCCGCCTGTTGCAGGTCGCGTTCTCGACGACGGCCACCTTTGGCGCTGTCCTCGTCTTTCTGCTCTTCCTGCTCTATCCCAAATTCACCAATTACCTCGCCGATATTTTCGCCCCGACGCTGATCATCTATCCCCTGCTGTTCTTCGGCGAAGGCTTCAGTCTGTATCTGTACTATTACGGCTGGGATCGCTTGCAGGGCGACCTCAAATGGTTGCACATCACCTGCGGTGTGCTCTTGAATCTGTTCGGCACGGCGTTGATGTTCGTCGCCAACGCCTGGCTGACTTTCGCGATCAGCCCGGCGGGGATCGATCCGAACACCGGCCAACTTTCAGAACGATACGGCGGACTGTGGGCGGCTATCAACAATCCGACGTGGATGCCGATCAACGTCCACCGCTTGATTGCAAACGTCGCGTTCGGCGGCGCGATCGTCGGCCTGTATGCGGCGATCCGCTTCCTCAACGCGAAGAGCGACGAGGAGCGCGCGCACTACGACTGGATGGGCTACGTCGGCTCCTTCATCGCGCTCGTCGGCCTGATCCCGCTGCCCTTCGCCGGCTACTGGCTTGGCCGCGAGATTTACGGCTTCAATCAGCAGGTGGGCATCACGATGATGGGCGGCTTTCTGTCGTGGTTGTGGATCATTCAGGCCCTGCTCATCGGCACGGTGTTCCTCTCGGCCAACTATTACCTGTGGCTCGGCCTCGGGCGTATCGAGGGCGGACAGCGGTATCAGAAGTACGTCAAGTACCTCGCCGCGGTGCTGGCGGTGTGTTTCTTGATCTGGGCGACGCCGCACAGCCTTGTGGCCTCGCTGGCCGAAGCCCGCCGCATCGGCTCGACGTTCCATCCTCTGCTCGGCATCTTCGGCGTGATGTCGGCGAAGAACACTGTCGTCAACATCATGATCCTCACGACGTTCGTGGGCTTCACGCTTTACCGGCGCGCCGGAAAGCAGACGACGGCGGGGTGGAAGCGCACGGGCCAGATCGCCCAAACCGTGCTGATCCTCGCGGCGGCAGCCACCGTGATCTTTTTCGGCGTTTACGGTTACTTCGTCCCGGCCAACGTGCGGATCGGTTTCAGCGTGTACCAAGTGTCGGCGGTTTTGGCGGTGTTGTTCGGCGCGACGCTGATTGACGTCTTCCTCTTCAGGCGCGCGACCTCGCTCGGCCCAATGCGCTGGGGGCAGATGCCGCCGCGATCGCAGTACGTGCTGATCCTGCTGGCCGTCGCTTTCACCTGGCTGATGGGGCTGATGGGTTACGCCCGCAATGCCATCCGCCAGCATTGGCACGTCTATCAAATCTTGCGCGATACCTCGCCCGACGCCTTCTCGCCAACGCTCGGCTTCGCCGCGAGGGTGATCTCGATCTGTGTTCTGCTCTTTCTCGCACTGATCGCGTTTATCTTCTGGTTGAGCGAACTGGGCGAGAAGAAAGCGCCGGCTGAGAAATCTGAGATGCCAAAGATGGGCGCGCCGATGCCGATGGCCGGCGCGGTCGGCGGCGGCGGAGGCAGTCCGGCGCCGCTTGGGCCTGACGGGTGAAACCAAAGCCAGATTGAACCGCAAAGACGCGAAGCGCGCCAAGAGTTCCAAAAAGAAATCTTCGCGCCCTTCGCGGCTTCGCGGTAAGTGGTGGCGGTCTGCATTTGCACGTTTGGATCGTGGTTCGTATCTACGGGGAGGATCCGGCGTCGGATGAACACCAACCTCAAAATCGTCCTCTTCGTGCTGGCGGCGGTCGGCTTCTTCGTCGGTTTCGCTTCCAGCATTCCTCAAATCGAGTCTCGCCCGCCGGCGGACACGACTCTCGGCGTGAATATGTCTCCGGCGCAACTGGCCGAGGCCGGCAAAGCCGTCGTGACCGGCGACAAGATCGGTTGTCTCAACTGTCACGGCGTCGGTCAGCCGGGGCCGCGCGCCCCCGACCTGGCCGGAGTCGGCGCGCGCGCCCAGACTCGTTTCAATGAAGCCGATTACACCGGCCACGCGACGAACGCTGAGGGGTACCTCCGCGAGTCGTTGCTCGACCCCTGCGTTTACAAAGTCAAGGGCTACGACTGTTTGATGGGCGGCCTGGCGATTGACAAGAATCTCACACCAGCCGAGATCACGGCGGTTGTGGCTTATCTGCAAAGCCTCGGCGGCGAAATCACCGTCAGCCTCTCGGCGCAGGATTTGGCGGCGGCGCCGGCAGGGGGCGGAGGCGGGGCGGGCCTCGCCGGGAAGACCGCGCAAGAGATTGTCGCGAATGCAGGGTGCGGCGGCTGTCACACGCTGTCGGCCCTCGGCCTCGCAGGAAAGGTCGGCCCCGATCTCTCGGCAATCGGCGCGCGCGCCAACCCTGACTACATTCGCCAATCCATTATTGATCCGGGCGCGGTCATTGCCAAGAGTTGCCCCGGTGGGCCGTGCCCGGACGGCGTGATGCCGAAAAATTTCGGCGGACGCCTCACTGCCGATCAGTTGGAGACG
>JACQED010000523.1 GCA_016200785.1 Chloroflexota bacterium | reverse complement strand
GGCTGATCACCTCCATCCGATCGGAGAACATGCGAATCTCGATCCGGCGGCCTTTGAGGCGATAATCGCGATGGCACACCGCATTCACGAGGCACTCGCGGACGGCGAAGCGCGGATATTCGGTGACCTCCTCGCGCTCGAGGCCTTTGACGACCGCGCCGACGGCCATCTCCTCGAAGACGACCTGCCACGCGCCCTCGATGACGCGCGCCAGCGGCCCGTTGATCTCCTCACGACGCCCGTACCCGGCCAGGCCGTCCTCGCCTCTCGGCTCGGCGCCGATGAACTTGACGAACACGAGGCCCGACTGCGGCACGAACATTTGCAGGTTCTTGCCGAAGAGGAGCATGCCGCCTGTGGTCGGCTTGCCGTCGTGGGTGAGCGCGCCGATCTCGATCAGAACTTCTTCGGCCGGCCGGTCGATCGCTTTGCGCTGGCGCTCCTGCCGCTTGGCGATGTATTCGGCGATGACCGTCTCGTCGAAGTCTTCGTGCTTCGCGCCGGCGACGGCCTCGGACTCGAAATCGCCCGCCGACTTCGTGGCGGCCAGTTGGCGAATTTCCTCGCCGCCCAGCGGCCGGTTCTCCGTGCCGACGCGGATCAGCACGCGACCATCGGCGAGCGAATGCAGTTCCGGGCTGCGCGGCACGCTGATGGCGAACGCCGCGCCCGCCGCGCCATCCACTTGTTCCCAGCCGGTGTTGATCACCGGGCGGCACATGCGCTCGGCGGCGCGCAGTGCGCCTTCTAATTCCTCGGCGTAAACTTTGCCCGTCAGCTTGCCGCCCGAATCCACCCCGACGACGATCGTCCCGCCGTCGCCGTTGGCGAAGGCGGCCAACAACTCCGCGAGCGCGTCAACGCCGGGCTCGCGGAGATAGGCGAGCAGTTGGCCGGGAGGGCGGCGGGAGGAGGGGAGAGTCATGTTCCAGTCAATCCTCCTGACCGCATTCGCCGCCACCGGGGTATGATACGTTCCTCTACAAGGATGCGGATATCTTCGGGGACTTGCTTCGATGCCAATCGCACCAGCCGATTGCGAACGTATTCCTTGCCGGGCTTTGGGCCTTCCGGCAATTCGGCATACAGGGCTTTCATGATCACCTTGCCCGAAACGACCTGATGCGCGCCGGAGAGGGTTTGGGCTTTTGCCGACACCCTGTTGAGCCTGTCCTCAAATCGGGCTTTCACTGCTCCTTCGTTGAATAAGTCCGGATGGGCCATTCTCCAACCGTCGTAATGTCGGATTAATTCGGCCAGCACCCACGCCGAATCGCGTTGTGTCAAATCCTCAAAGTACCGCCGGGCTTCTACAGAGAGGCCACGGCCTCGGGCTTCGCGGTTCAAGTCCGAGATCACCCAACTACCCGCGACCTGAGGCGCCAGCCGACGACACCAGCCAAGAAGGAATTGCTCGACGGTCTCAGCCGATCTCAGCGCTTCAGAGATGCGCTCTGGCTGGTGCATATAGAACTCTTCGATCGCTTCGGCCACCCCAGCCGGTTCGAGCAGGTAGTTTTCAATAGTGAAACGCCGCCAGACAAACAAGTGGCCGGGATAGTTTGGGGCATAGCCACGCTCAACCAGTCCGTCTTCGAGAAAGTCACGGTCGAGAATGGCAAAGATGCGGTCATTCGGGAACTGTTGCAGGAAACCCGGTAGTTCCGACAAAAGCCTCTCGCGCCCATCCCGTCCGTGAAATGTAACCTCTTCGCCCAGTGTGTCGAGCAGAATAGACTTGAGTATCCAAGCGTCGCTGGCCTGCTCCTCGCCCTCGACAAGCACGCTGCACGCCGAGCCGCTTCTCAGCGTTTGGACAACTTCGTCGAGGGTTCGGAGTGGGCGCGGTCTGGTCATACCGCCAACTCAACCTCAGGCTTCCACTCGCCTAGCGGCAGCTCGTCCAGTTCGCTAAGGCTGATTACTTCGTGCGGCATGACCGAAGTGGCGATCTCCAGTGAATGCGTCGCCATGATCACCTGCGCGTCGTACTGCTCGATGATCTTGTCCAGAGCGGCGACCAGCCCCCGTTGCCATGTCGGGTGTAGGCTGATCTCCGGCTCGTCTATCAGGATCACACTGCCCGGCACGATGCGGCGGGTGATCTCGATGAGGCCGGCAGCCTCGAGCTCCTTGATGAATGCGGGATCGAGACCGCGCGCGCCGCGTGTCTGGTCACTCGATGTCGTCCCCGCCTCGCCGCGCGCCGATCCGGCGAAGCGCTCGGTCGCGCCGCCGGATTCGCGAAGCTGCGCGATGATCTGGTCGATGGGGCCGCCGGGTGCCGCC
>JACQED010000522.1 GCA_016200785.1 Chloroflexota bacterium | reverse complement strand
GTTGACCGTGATGTTGTGTTGTCCCCACTCGACCGCGAGGCATTTGGTCAAATGCGAGATGGCCGCTTTGGTCATGCAGTAAATGGACTCGGTGGGCAGAGCGACGAAGCCGGCTTGCGAACTCAGGTTGATGATGCGGCCATGCTTCTGTCGAATCATAACGCGCCCCGCCGCCTGACTCGCGAAGAACGTCCCCTTCAGATTCACAGCCAGCGTCAAGTCGAAATCCTCCTCGCGCACGCCCTCCGCGAGATTGCTCGGCCCCAGCCCGGCGTTGTTGATCAGAATATCGAGCCGCCCGAAATGCGCGACTGCCGCGTCAACGGCGCGTTGGATTTGATCGAGGCGCGTCACGTCCATTTGCAACAGGAGGGCGCGCCGTCCCATCCCGCCGATCTCGGTGGCCAACGCGCCGCCGGTTTTGAAGTCGCGCAACCCCCGCGCCACAGCCGCGCCGGCGTGCGCCAGCGCAAGCGAGATCGCGCGCCCCAGCCCGCGCGCCGCGCCGGTCACCAACGCGACCTGCCCACTCAAGTCGAAGTTCGGAAACTCGTCGCTCATCTCACACCTTTCTCAGCCTCGAAATGATCACCGTCACCCGCGCCCGAACGCGGCCGTCGCCGGGGGCCATCAGGCGGCGGGCTTTGCGTGAGACACTGCCCGGCAGTTTGCTCGCCGTCCACTTCTCTTTCACGTAGGCCCGCATCTCGTCCACCGCGTCCCAGTAGTAGGCGAAATCGAACTGTCCGCTCTTTTCACGGTGGAACAGACTGCGGCGGACGGCGCGCGAGACGGCGTTGTTCGCCGCCACGTCGTCGGGATCATCTTTCGATTCGTCGAAGTGGCCGGCGAGTTCGACTTTCCCCTCGCGCACCACTTCGAGCGGCGTCGCGCCGCTAATCGGGCGGATGTCGAGCAGGACGCCGCCGGGCGCGAGGACGCGGTGAATTTCCTTCAGGGCATGAACCATGCCCTCGTGCTCAATTCATCAAAGCGACCAGGCCAGCACCGCCACATCGAATGACTCGCCGAGGAACGGGAGATGCTCGGCCTCGGCTAAAATCCAGCGGACTTTAGGGCGAAGTTCGGGCGGGCATTCGCGCGGGGCGAAGTAGATCGAATCCGGTTCGGGATCGATCCCGACCGTCCAGCGCGCGGCGTCGGCGAAGCGCCACGTCAACCGCCCCTGGCCGACGCCGATTTCGATCACGCGCCTATCTTTGAATTCTATGAACTCGTGAATCCAATCGGTTTCGTGGCCTTCCGGATCGCGGATTAGACTCATGGCGTCTCCGTCAATCTTTGGGGGGATACCAACCGGCCGGTATCCAGTTGCTCCGGACTTCCAGCGCATCAGGATCGTCGCTCAAGTGAAGAGCGATCACAGTTGCCCGGCCAATCGGTGTCAGCCCCTCGATGCGTAAGCCATCTTCAGTCCAGCGGAAATGCTCGGGCCAAACTTGAGTGCGGGGATTGAAGAGAGGGACAGTCTCGCTTGTAATGGGATCGGTTGCTTCGGTTCGGGCTGCTTTGTGACCGTTACACAGAGGACATGCCAGCCAGAGATTGGATTCGTCGAGTCCGCCGCCTTTAGCCAGAGGATGGATGTGCTCGATTTCAAGTCGAGCCATCACCAGATGTTGTGGGCTCAAGCAGTAGCCGCAACGGTTGCGCGCCGCGAGGCGCACCCGTCGTTCAATATCCGGCGATACGCGGACACGGGCCACTGATGTTTAGTTCAAAGAGGGACGAAGGCCGCGCTGAACGGCGACTTTCAACGCGCGGGCCTTGCGGATCATGCCCTGTCGGTACATGCCCATCAATTCGTCTAGCTGGGCGCGTCTGTCTGCGTCCAGCGTTCCTTCACGACTGTCGGCCAGCAAGTCGCCCAGCTTCTCCTGTTCCGCCTCGCCCATCTGAAGATCACACAGGGCCAGCACCTCGTTATCAGAAAGCGTCTCGATGGGCAGTTCAGTCGCGGCCCATTCCAGCCAATCGGCCAGCACCTCCTCGACCCGGCGCTGAGAACGATGGGCAATTTCAGCGGCGCTCTGCACGGCATGATCCGGGACTTCGATAGTCATTACTTGGGTCATCTGATGGCCTCCGAATTTGACAGCAATGTTCCAATTGTATCCAATCAGCATGAGTATGCAAACCACTGATCTGCGAGGGTCAGTGACGAAAACATGATGAATGTCACTTGGCGAGCGCGGACGGGTGTGATAAGTTGACGATGGAAATCCACCGGGGACGAGTGGCACTGACGGCCAAGTCCAACAGATTCATCTGCCAGGGGAGGCCGATTTGTCCGGGGGCGTGTCTGCCCGAAATAGGGCGAGACCCGAACTGGCTCTCCCTCCCCACATGACGAACGGGAACTGCGCGCGTCCCCTCGTCTCCGGCGGCATCACATTGGGCAACTGGCGTATCTCTACTGGTAACGCAAAGGCCCTCGTTGGGAGCGAGGGCCTTTGTGTTAACTCACAATCTGCAATCTCTGATCCTTACGCTCCAAACAGCGCCTCTGTTCCCTTCTCCGCTTTCTTCTTCAACGCCTCCCCCTCGACGAACCCGACCGCCTCGTACAACTCCTGACCGTACTCGCGCGTCTTGACCACCACCGGCATCGGCACGGCGTGGCCGAGGATGAGGGCCTGCTGTTTCGTGTCAAGACGGGCCAGCACTTCGCGCAAGGCCGACCCGCCGCTGACGCCGGAGAAGACGGCGCGGATGTCGGCCTCGTTGTCAAGGAGGCACGTCACACGCGTGCCGATCTGCGACATCACTTCCTCTTCGATGCCGCTGGGGCGCTGGTCAACGATGAGCAGGGTGACGTTGTACTTTCGCAATTCGCGGGCGATCGTGCCGAAGATGGTGTGGCCGGCGATGGCCGGATCGAGAAACTTGTGAGCCTCTTCGATGACGATCATCAGCGGATTGGGTTCCTCGGCCTTGTTGCCTGCCGCCTTGTTTTTTCGCTCGACGTATTTCTTGTGGATGCGCCGGGTGAGATAGTTGGCGACAAGCACGTAGGCTTCGAGCATGTTGCCGAACGTGCCGAACTCCAGCACGACGCTCGTCCCGGCGCTTATCTTGTTGAAAATGTCGTCCACCGCGTCGTCAGTCGTGCCGGGGCGCAGAAAGTCCATCCGCCGGAAGAGTTCGAACTTGCGCTGGATTGCGCCGAGCGTTCCCGCGTGAATGCTGCCCTGCTCGACTATGTTCGTCACTTCTTCGGGTATGGTCTCGTCAAGCAGTTTGCTGATCCAGTCTTTGCCGAGCCGGCGACGTAGGAAAAAGAGCGCGCCCACTTGCACGTCGCTCAGGCCCATCAACCCGGCCAGCATCTCCACATCTTCTGGATCGATCTGATCGTAGCCGATTTGCAGTGCGCGATCCACTTTGCTGCCTCGGTGCTGCGAGGTCTGCGGGTCGAGTGTGATCACGCTCACCTGCACGCTGGAGAACAACTGCCGCAATCCCTTGAAGCGTCGCCCGGCCTCGTCAATGACCTCCCAGCCGTAATCGTTGTGCATATCGAAGATCAGCGTCGAGGCCGTGCGGGCCTTGATCACGCCGGCCAAAATGGTGCGGGTGACAAATGACTTGCCGGTGCCGCTTTTTCCGAACACGCCCGACGAGCGTTCGACGAAACGAGCCAGGTCGAGATTCACCTTCACCCCGCTCATGTCCAGCGGCTCGCCGATGTGCCAATGCTTCTCGTCCGCCTCGCCGAAGATGCGGTTCACGTCGGCCTCAGTGGCCGTGTAAACGACGGAGTAGTGCGCTGGGATAGTTTTGACCGGTTTCGGATCGCCGCCTTCCTCCAAGGCGAGCATCGGCGAGACTTGCAGGCGGCCGAACGCCGCCGTCGAGCGAAAGACTTCGGAGATGAAAGGGTCGTCGGTGTCAGGCGGGGTTTTCTCCAGCGCGGGATTCGTGCTGTCGAGCGCGATGTCGGTGACAATCGAAAAGAAGCTCTTCCCGGTCTGCCCGCCGATCACGACGTAGCGCCCGACAGCCATATCTTCGATGATGCCGCCCGGCACCGCGCCGATGTCGAGTTTGATCCGCAGGCCTTCCGACAGTGATCCGCCGACGACGATGCCGAGGCGGGCGCGTTCCGTCGCGCGGCGCGGGCCGAGGAAGGCGTCGAGTTCGGAGCGAGTGGTCATTTGGGTGACTCCTCGGTCTGGCCCGGTGATAACTCGGGCGGCAGGTGGCTGTGGTCGCGAAGGTAGGTCTCGAGTCGAGTGAAGAGGCGTTCGCATCGTTCCAGGATTTCACGCGCGGTCGTTTCCGTGAACTCTTTGCCGATGGTGTAATCGGCATCCTCACGCCATTTGCGAGCCAGTTTGAAGGTCTCACCGTGTTCTATCTCCAGCGTTCCCGGCTTGACGAGATGCTGGACGAACGCAGCCTCTATCCCCGAATGCTTGGTGCGCTCGATTCCCGTAACGAAGAGCGTTGCGGAGACGATGTGGAAAACAGCGTAATACGAATGCGAGAGCGACATCCGATACTTGGCGCGCTCGAACAGCGAGCGGGCCTCAGCCAATTCCTCACGGCCTCGCTCCACCCGTTGCGTTAGGTAGTCGGCTGGAGTTCCGTAGTCCATAGGTCAACTCCCTCTCGTTGGATGCTGTGGTACAGCGGTTCGTGACGTGCAGCCATTTGTTTGAATCGGTCAATGTCAACTAAGTGGTCGGACAGCACAACGTCGTAAGCCAGATCGATTTCGACGGCCAACCGATTGACTTTCTTTTCAAACTCCCAGCCGTCCGCCTGCGTGACCACCAGCAGGTCAATGTCAGCCTCCGACCCGGAGTCGCCGCGCGCCTTCGATCCATACAGCCAAACATGGACAATTTTTTCGGCGAACTGCTGACGCAGTCGGGCGAGATACTCGTTCAGAGCCAAGCGCTCGTTAGACGCGAGTTTTGGCAATCGGGTCATGGCCTGAACCTCCTCAGCAAATTCTCCAACCTCACCACATCCATCGCCAATAACCGCGCCAGTTCCTTACCCGCGTTTAGCAGAAAAACGGCGCGGGCCTCCGGCGGGCGCGCGGCAGCGGCTCGGCGCAGGCTGGCCGCCAGCAGTTCGTCGGCTGGCGCGTCGCGCGAGTCGAGCACTAGCCGAAAGTAGTCGAAGCGTTCGGTGAAAGCGCGCACTTCGTCGTCGGCGCATTGATGGATGTGGTCGAGCGTGATCGGCGGCTGGGGCGGGAGAGCGTAAGTGTAGGGGCGGATTGCATGTCCGCCCAGCCCCGCGCCGTTTTGATAGCCGACGGCGAGGACGCTGACCTCGACCGGCACTTGCCGGTTCTGCCGCTGGTCCTCGATGTAGGCCTCGGACAGATTCGGCGCGGCGACCATCTGCCGCACGAACGGATCGTCTTCGATTACGATGTCGTAGATCAGCCCGATCACTTCTGCTTGCCCGCGTTGAGCCGGGGCTTTGACGAAAGTGCCGAACGTCGGCACCTCCGGCTCCGGCACCGAGCATCCGAAGGTGAAGCCAGCCGTGCTACTGCGGAGCATACGGCCGATGGGAATACTAGTCATTTCCGAAACCTCCGTTTCTCCGCTCCCGTCCACGCCTTGCCCTGCGCCTTCTGCGAGATGTGGGGCGACAGGCCGCGCCGGATCATCGCGCCGACGACCATCTGATCCAGATCGCGTCGTTCGCTCATCGTCACCACCGCCAGTTCGTGCGCCCGCATCAGCACATAGGGG
This sequence comes from Chloroflexota bacterium, assembly GCA_016200785.1. Lineage (GTDB taxonomy): Bacteria > Chloroflexota > Anaerolineae > Anaerolineales > JACQED01 > JACQED01. The sequence continues at coordinate 4,901 of JACQED010000522.1, read as the reverse complement.
AAACCGTCGGGCACGCGGCACTGTTCGACGATCGCGGCGTGAACCAGATCGAGTTTGTCTTTATCGTGCGCTATCCACTCCGGCACTTCGATGCGGAGCAGGGCGTCTTTGCCGGGCCGGCCCGCGTTGAGATAAAAGAAATAGATCGCGTGGCCGCGCGGCCCGTAGCGATCAATGTTGGCAGGCGAGGCATTCAGGAACAGCGCACTCCGCTCACCGGGCCGGAGAAAATTGAACAGCATGCCATCGCTCATGTGCTGGAAAGGGCCGAGCGAGCGCAAAGTGTCTTCGCCGATCTCGCCCTCGTCCATCTCGGCGAGGCGCAGAAGCCGGATCACGCCCGCCGCGCGAGGCCGATCCACCACGCCCGCCACCGCCGCGCCGGAGGCCTTCAACCTATCGAGCTGGGCGAGATAATCGCGCAGAGATTCGTCAATCAAGCGCTGGTTCGGCGTCTGCAAAGTGATGTAGAGCAGAAGCCCGTTGTCGAGCAGAGCGACGGTGGGCGCGGCCTTGGCCTCTTCGCCGGCCAGCCGGGCCAGTTCGCCCAACTCGGCGATGTCGCGCTGGACGTCGATCATCGCGCTGGGGATCAGGCCGCCATCCTCCTCGTAGAGGTCGGCCTCCTCGTAGAAGACTTGCGGCTGTGATCGGACGACCGGAGCATCGGCCAGCCCGTGCCGGAAGACGATACTGCCGACGTTGATCAGGTAATACAAGGCGATGCCGTGCCGATCGGGATGGATTTGCGATCCGTCGCCGGCGATCACGTTGACGCGCGGCGGGTGTGGGGGCAGGGAGAAAGCCGCGTTCACCGGCTCCTCGGTCGGGATCGCGCCGGCCCAACGGAAATTCTTGGCGATCACGACCTTGTGGCGCAATGCGTCGTCGGCTGTCCCAATGGCATCGAGCACCGCTTTAGCCGCCGGCAACCTCTGCTCGAACTCGGTCGCCCGGTCGGCCAGGGCTTTGCCGAGGTCTTCGACCTGATGGGTGAGTTTGTTGAGTTCTAGCGACACATTCCATTCCCTGTCCCCCTCTTCCGCGACAGCCGTGTCGTCGCTCGGAGAGGGAGATGCGGAGTGAAGCCTCGAACGTCTGTTTCAATGATTATACTCATTCCCTCCGGCAAAGCAATCTGATGCGCCGCAATGCAACTTGGGTGTAGAATCGAGTTGTCCTACCCGAAGGAGGTATCAATGGACTCGCTCAGAATCCGCATCCTCACCGACGGCAAAAACCTCGGCAACGGCATTCTCAAAGTGGACGGGTTCATCAATCACCAGGTTGACCCGACGCTCATGAACGAATGCGGTCGCGAACTGGCCCGGCGCTTCGGCCGCGCTGGCGCGACTAAAGTGCTCACCGCCGAAATCTCCGGCATCGCCCCGGCCTTCTGCACCGCGCTGGCGTTGGGCGTGCCCATCGTCTATGCCCGCAAGCAAAAGCCGATCACCATGCCCGATCAGATATTCCTCACGCTGGCTCCCTCGCACACCAAAGGCCGTGAAGTTGAACTGATCGTCTCGCCGGAATATCTGGGCCGCGACGAGCGGGTGCTGATCGTGGACGACTTCCTGGCGAGCGGCCAGACGATCCTCGGCCTGGCGCGATTGGCCAAAGCGGCCGGCGCGACGATCGTCGGCATCGGCGCGGTCATCGAAAAGACCTTCGAAGGCGGGCGCGAAGTCCTGAAGCCGCTCGGCGTTCCGATTGAGGCGTTGGCGTTGATTACAGATATGAGCGAAGGGAAGATCGTCTTGGCAGAGTGATTTCCCACGCGCCACCAGTTCGCGCGGTTGTGATTCTCTGCCGAGGCTGATACAATCACCGTCATGGTCAAGTTTGACGAGAAACGCTTGAAACAAGTGGCCCGCAAATACGGCCTGGACCTCATCGTGCTTTTTGGGTCGCAGGCCAAAGGGCGCGCGCGCCATAACAGCGATGTTGACCTTGCCGTGCGATTTCGACCTGGCCTGGCAAGGCCTGGCACTCGAAAACTGGAAATCGCCAGCCAGTTCGACGCCCTCTTCCCCTCTGCGAAAGAAGTGGACGTTTCATTTCTAAACGATGCTGGATCGATATTGCTATTTGAGGTGGCGACCAGCGGGCGACTATTGTACGAGCGCCAGCCGCTATTGTTCTGGCAATTTCAATCTTATGCAGCCCGCCGTTACGACGATGACTACAAATATCGTATGCGGCGAAGTCTGTATTTGGAACACCGTGCAGGCCAATGGGCACGCAGCAAAAAGACCTCATCCGCGAGAAGTTGACTCGTCTGATCGAGTATATTGACGAGGTCTCCCCTTACCTGAAGCAGTCTTATCGCAAGTATGTGGGGCGTAAAGGCGACCAGCGCATCGTCGAGCGGCTGGCTCAGATCATCGTAGAAACCGCCAGCGATACGAACGATCTGTTGATTGCAGAGTCCCATGGCTCGCCGGCGCCGCATGCGCGTGCCTCGTTCGAGCAGGTTCGTGACATGGGCGTTCTTCCGGCGGCGCTGGCTGAGCGTTTCATAGATCGCTACGTTCGGATGCGAAATCTGATCGTTCACGAGTACGACCGCTTGGACGTGCCGACGGTCTTCCACACCTCGCGGCGTTTGATAAAGGACGCCGGCGCATACGTCGGTGCGGTGACGCGTTATCTGGCTTCTGCCGCAAACGAATAGCGGCGCCGGCCCGCGGGCCAATCGTGCCATCATGCCCGACTCCATCGCCATTCTCGACTACGGCTCGCAATACTCGCAACTCATCGCGCGCCGGGTGCGGGAGGCGCACGTTTATTGCGAACTCTTCCCGTGGGACACGCCCGCCGAGCATGTGCTGGCGCTCCAGCCCAAAGGGTACATCCTCTCCGGCGGCCCCAACTCAGTCTACGACGCCGGCGCGCCGACTCTGCCTCACTACGTTCTCGACTCTGGCTTGCCGATCCTCGGCCTGTGCTACGGCATGCAACTCCTCGCCCATACCCTCGGTGGCCGGGTCGCCGCATCTGCGCAGCGAGAATACGGCCCGGCCCAACTGGAAATTACAAACTTCAAACCCCCAATCTCAAATCTCGAATCTCCACTCTCTGTTTGGATGTCTCATGCCGACCGCATCGAGCAACTGCCGCCGGGCTTCGAGACTTTGGCTCGCTCCGACAACTCCCCGATTGCCGCGATGGGCGAAGCGAAACGACGCTACTTCGGCTTGCAGTTCCATCCCGAAGTAAAACACACGCCCCACGGCGCCGGTATTTTGCGCAACTTCGTCGTCGAAGCCTGCGGGGCGAAGCCGGAGTGGACGCCGGGATCGATTGTCGCGGGGGCTGTCGAGAAAATCCAGGCACAGGTCGGGTCGGGGCGTGCCATCGCCGGCGTGAGCGGGGGCGTCGATTCTTCTGTCGCGGCGGCCCTTGTCCACCGCGCCATCGGCGATCAACTGACGTGCGTCTTTGTGGACACCGGACTCTTGCGGCAGGATGAACCGGAAGAAGTCGTCGAGACCTTCCGCCGGACGCTCGGCGCGCGCCTGATCGCCGTCAACGCCGCCGAAGAGTTCCTCGATGCCCTCGCCGGAGTCACCGATCCAGAATTCAAGCGCAAGATCATCGGCGAGAAGTTCATTCAAGTGTTCAAGAGGGAGGCTCTCAAACTCCAAACTTCAAACTCCCAATCTCAAATCTCAAATTACCAGTCACCAATTACCCATTGCGGCTATCTTGTGCAGGGCACGATTTACCCGGACGTGGTCGAGTCGCGCGGGCCGGAACGGCGGGCGGCGGCCAAAATCAAAACGCACCACAACGTGGGCGGATTGCCGGCCGATCTCGGCTTCGAACTCGTCGAGCCGTTGCGTTACCTCTTCAAAGACGAAGTGCGCGAGGTCGGTCTGGAACTGGGTCTGGCGGAGTCGCTCGTGTGGCGACAGCCCTTCCCCGGCCCCGGCCTCGCCGTTCGCTGTCTGGGCGAAGTGACGTGGGAACGGCTGGAACGCCTGCGCGCTGCCGATGCGATCCTTCTGGCCGAGCTCGGCGCGGCGAATCTTCTGCGCGGCGACACTGCTCAGGCTTTCGCCGTTCTGTTGCCCGTGCGCTCGGTCGGCGTGATGGGCGATGGGCGAACGTACCACGAAACGATCGCCATCCGCGCCGTGACCACCGACGACTTCATGACCGCCGACTTCGCGCGCTTGCCCTACGACGTGCTGGCGCGCGTGTCGAGCCGCATCGTCAACGAAGTGCAGGCGATCAATCGCGTGGTGTACGACATCTCCTCCAAGCCGCCGGCGACGATAGAGTGGGAGTGAGAAGAACCCATCACAAAGGTGGGTATTTGACGCCGGACTAAATCTGGCGTTATAATGTGCCCGGTTCGTACATGGGCGCGTAGCTCAGTCGGTTAGAGCGCTTCGTTCACATCGAAGAAGTCGTAGGTTCGAGTCCTATCGCGCCCACTTCCGCAGAACTCCGCTCCGGCGGAGTTCTGCATTTTTTGTTTTGACCGATTCGCGCTATCATATCCTCGCCATGAAACCCCAGTTGAAAACTGTCATCCAGGTAGATTGGTTGCTCTCCAACTTGCGCTGGCTCGTGCTGGTCGCCGTGGGCATCGTCGCCGCGCCTCAATTCCTCGCGCCGTCGGGCGACTCGTCGCCGCTATTGGTGATCGTGCTGTTGGGCACGGCCGCCGCTTACAACCTTGCCATCATGCTTCTGCTGGCCATCGGCTTGTGGCCGCGCGCTCTGCCGGCGATCACGCTCATGCTCGACTGCCTGCTGGTGATCGCGGTCTTTCAGGCTTCGGGGCGGACGACCAGCCCGCTGGTATGGATGGGCCTGTTTCCTATCATCACCGCCGCCCTGCGGTTCGGCTGGGTCACCAGCGTCGCGGTGGCGGCCGTGCTGGTAGC
>JACQED010000521.1 GCA_016200785.1 Chloroflexota bacterium | reverse complement strand
GGCGGGATGTGTAAGCCTTTGACGTTCTTACTCGCGTGCCGGACGAAGCGCAGTAACAGCGGCTCGCGCGGCAGGACGTTGCCGATGTAGATGTGCTCGTTCCAGCCGGGGATCACGGTCTGGAAGATCGGATCGTCGCGAAAGCAGATCGCCGTGACCTCGAAAGTCGGGCTGTTCCACAGTTCGCCGTAGTAACCATGAAACTCGGCCAACGGCCCCTCTTCGCGCCGCACCTCGGGCGGGATGAAGCCCTCGATCACGATCTCCGCGCCGACCGGCACGAACAAATCCTGGGTGATCGTTCTGGCGACCTCAACCGGCTCGCCGCGAATCGATCCGGCAATTGCGAGTTCGTCGCCATCGTACTTGCAACCGGCGGCGATCATGATCGCCGGGTCGAGGCCGATAGCGGCGGCGACGGGCAGAGGCTTTCCGTGGGGCTCGACTTGATTCAGAAAATACCGCACGTCGCGCCACTCGTTGATGTTCATGCCGAATGTGTGCGGGCCGAGCACCTGCATTCGGTTGTAGGATAGGTTGCCACGCGCCGGGTTGCCTGGATCGCGCGTGACGATCACGCCGCCGGTGATGAACGGCCCGCCGTCGTGGACGGCGTGAATGGGGATGGGCAGTCGGCGGATGTCAACGTCGTCGCCGGTCAGGACGTTTTTCTTCCACGGCGCGGCGGTCACTTCGACCGTGGCGACGCCGTTCGCGGGATCGAGGGCGCGACCCATCACCGCCGCCACAGAATCGCGGTCGCAGTCCAGCGCCGCCGCAACGCGATCCTGCTGGGCGAGGCCGCTCGAAAAGATCGGCCACGTAAACTTTGATGCGTCGTCGGCCTCAGAACGCGGACATTCGAAAAGGGGCGCAGGCCCGCCTGAACGTTCCAGTGCCGCTGCCACGTCGGCCAGTTCGTGAGTCAGGCTGACCGGGCGCGTCACACGCGCAAGTTGCCCGATGGCCTCCAGTTTGGCGAGGAACGAACAAAGGTCGCGAATCTCACTCATGGCCGGTCATCGTCCGGGCACTTGGTTCCACTGACCGTTGCGCCAAACGAACAACGCACCGGTGTACTCGTACAAATATCGCGCTGAGAATGGCTCAATCGCAATGTCCATCATGAATGTGCGATAGTTGCCGTCCTGCTGGAATAGGATCAACAGTGGGCCGGTCTTGCCTGCGGGGTCGGCGACTGAGAAAACGCCTCCGCCGGGCGATGACTCCAATTCCTGCTGTGTCATGCCGCCCGCCTGAACGACGGCCTTCGCCGCCTCCAGCGCGAAAGTCGGCTCGAGTGCGGCTTCGATGTACAGTCCGGCGGGTTGGCCGGACGCGGAGGCCGGGGCGACTGCCGCCGGCTCCTGCGCGGAAACGTTGGCTGTCTGGCTTGCCTCGGCCCGTGGCGTTCGGAGGCTGATGGCCGCAACGACGACGAGCGCCGCGATCAGTACGACACTCCCGGCGACGACGACGATGTTCGATCCAGTTGGCCGCGCGCCGCTCGAATTTTCACTTTGCATTCATCACCGCCCTTCGTGGAGGTGGGTCGCATGACCCGTAAGTTCGTAATGCCACATAGGCCGCGCCATTGTACACCGTGTCAACTGGCGAGGGAAACTCCGGCCCTCGATAGAAGTTCCTTCGCCGCCGCGCGGCATTCGGCCAGCGCGCTGGCTTCGTCAATGCCGAGCAACTGCCCATCGCGCATGAGCACGCGGCCATCCACAATCGCGCCACGCACATCCGCCGGCGAGCCAGCGTAAACCAGCGCCGAGGCTGGATGGTTCAGCGGTGTCAGCCGGGCCGAGTTGAGAGAGACGAGAATGAGATCGGCTTTGAAGCCGACGGCAATCTGACCGATGTCGGCCCAACCCGCCGCCATTGCGCCGCCCGAGGTTGCCATTCGCAGGATGGCCTCGGCCGAGATCGCGCTGGCGTCAAGCCGCGTCGCCTTTTGCAACAGCGCGGTCATCTTCATCGTCTCGAACATGTCCTGGCTGTTGTTGCTGCCGGGCCCATCGGTTCCAAGAGCCACGGGCACACCTCGGCGCCGTAGTTCGGGGATTGGCGCGATGCCGGAGCCGAGATAGGCGTTGCTCACCGGGCAGTGGACGACGATCGAACCGGTCTCGGCCACGCGATCCATTTCGGCCTCGCTCAACCAGTTCGAGTGAACGAGCTGAACGTCCGGCCCCAGCGCGCCGACGCGGTCGAGCCATTCGACGTGCCGCAAGCCGGTCGCTTCGAGGGTCATTCGCACTTCGGATTGTGTTTCGGCGATGTGAATATGGACGCCGATGCCGTAGTTTTGCGCCGCCTTCACTCCGCGGCGCATCGATTTCTCGGAGCAACGCCATGGGGCAAGCGGGCCAAATGCAACGTGCAGTCGTCCGCTCGCCGCGCCGTGCCACTGGTGGCACAGACGATCCAACTCGGCCAGCATCGTGCCACAGTCTTCGGCCCCGCGCCCGCGCTCGGCCCAGGCCCGCGCCAGGACGAACCGCAGGCCGAGCGATTCGGCGGCGCTCGCCACCGCATCGGAGTGCGCCGGCGTCGCCGTGATCTTCTGATGGTCGACGACCGTCGTGACGCCGCTCCGCAGATTCTCGACGAGGCCGACCGTCGCCGCGATGCGCGCGTCGTCCGACGTCATCGCCAGTTGAGCGGGCCAGATGACATCGTCGAGCCACGTGAGGAGGGGCTTGTCACTGCCCAGATTTCGGACGAGGACTTGGCCGAGGTGCGTATGAGCGTTGACCAGGCCGGGCAGGACGAGGTGCCCCGCCGCATCCCAAGTT
>JACQED010000517.1 GCA_016200785.1 Chloroflexota bacterium | reverse complement strand
CTTCGTGCCTTTGCACCTTCGTGGTGAGTCTCACACAGCCTCAAACAACCTCTTGTTCTCCACAATCCACTCCCACATCTGCTCCAGCCCGTCCTCCGGCCTCACCGTTGGCCGCCAGCCCAACTCGCGCTCGGCCTTGCGGATGTCGGAGACGTAGATGCGCTGATCGCCCGGACGCCAATCGGCGTAACGCACTGGGAGTTTGCGCCCCGAGACTTTCTCCAGCAGTGGGCCGGTTTCGGTCCAGATTGACAGAGTGAACTCCGGCCCGCCGCCGATGTTGTAGACTTCGCCGCGAACGCGGTCGATCCGTTCTACGGCGGACTCGAAAGCGCGCGCGAGGTCGCCAATGTACAACACGTCGCGGACTTGCTTGCCGTCACCGTAAATGGTGATGGGCCGGCCCACGGCGGCGCAGATGGCGAAGAAGGCCAGCCAGCCTTGATCCTCGACGCCGAATTGTCGCGGCCCGTAGATCGCCGACTGGCGAAACACGACCGTCGGCAAGCTATAGATGCGGGCGTAGTCACGCACGTATTGATCGCCCGCGCCCTTCGAACAGCCATACGGCGAATGGAAGTCGAGTGGCTGAGATTCGGGCACGCCCATCGGCAGATCGGCAAACTCGTAGCGCGCCGGCCCCTCGACCACGCCCGTGCTCTCCATGCCGCCGTAAACTTTGTTGGTCGAAGTGTAGATGAAGATAGGATTCGTGCCAGCGGCGCGCGCGGCCTCCAGCACGTTGAACGTGCCGAGCGCGTTGATCTCGAAATCCTCGCGCGGATTCGTGACCGAGGTAGTGACGGCCACTTGCCCGGCAAGGTGAAAGATCGCCTCCTGCTCTTTTGCGGCGTCGGCGATCCCGTTCGCGTCACGAACGTCGCCCGGCACAAAGCGTACCTCTCGGACGACATCGCTCTGGAGCCATTCGAGGTTAGTCTCGCTCCCCCGCCGCGAGAGATTATCAAAGATCGTGATGTTGTGCCCCAGGCGGCTGAAGTGACGCGCCAAATGGCACCCGATGAATCCGGCTCCGCCGGTGATCAGTATTTTCATTTGAAATTTGGGACGCTGATTCGCGCTGGTGAAGGCTGATCTTATTCCGATCGGCGTTCACCGGCGGTTGTCTGCGCCCTGTGTCGCCATGCTTTCCCAAACTTTGGCCAGCGGCGCGACGGTCATCAGCAGCGCGTCCTCGCCATTGTCGCGGTAATAGCCGTTGCGGCGGCCGACTTCTTCAAAGCCGTACTTGCGATAGAGATTCTGGGCGACGACGTTGCCGACTCGCACCTCAAGCGTCGCCAGCGTTGCGCCGAGCGAACGGGCGTGTTCCAGCATCGCCACCAGCAGGCGCTCGCCGATCCCCTGCCCGCGATAGTCCGGGTGAACGGCAATCGTCGAAATGTGCGCCTCATCCATAATGTACCAGTAACCCCCGTAGCCGACGATCGTGCGAACCGGCTGAGGGCGAAACCAGTCCTGCCACCACTGGCCCGGCCTCCGCGAGACAGGCCCAAGATGAGCGACGAGGAAATGCGCGTTTTCATTTTCCGTCAGTTCGTGCCTGTAGGAGCTGGCCAACCAGGGTAATGGAAACGACTGACGATCGATTGCCGCCACTTGCGGCACGTCGGCGAGTTCCATCGGGCCGAGGCGTATCGGCCCACGTCCATTGCTCACGCCGTGGCCGTCTCCGGGTACTTGAGGTACAAGGGCGCGAGCGTCGCGGGATCGTCGGGACGGCCCTGCCTCAAACGCGCCCAGGCCAGTTCGGCCAGATGCGATGCGCGCCGCAGCGCAAGCGCCGGAGAGGGGACGATCGCCAGCCGCTTGAGTCTCCGGAGGGCGTCTGCGCCCGCCGGATCGATCTCGCCACAGAAATACGTCGGCCCGGTGGCTTCGACGGCGAGTGACGCCCAATCGCTCACCTGCGCTTCGCCCTCCGCCTGCCACCCGCCGTCCTGATAGTGATAGGCGGCGATAGCGATTCTCCCTCGGCCAGCCTGCAAGATCGCGATCATGCGCTCCGGGCGAGCGGGTTGAGCGTGAGCCAGCACGTCGAGCGTCGGCACGCCGAAGAGCGGCGTGGCGTGCGCCAGCGCGAGGCCTTTCGCCAACCCCAGTCCGATGCGCAATCCGGTGAACGACCCCGGCCCGATCGCCACGCCGATACCGCCAAGTTGATCCGGCGCGACGCGGCTGTGATCGAGCATCCGCCGCACGGCGGGCGCGAGCTCGACCGTGTGGTTGTCCTGCGAGTGCCAGGTGTGTTCGGCGACGACGCGCGTCCCATCGTGCAGGGCGATGCTGATGAGCCGGGTCGCAGTATCAACAGCAAGAATCATTTTCCAAAAGCGGCGCGGCGAAAGTCGGCAAGAAGCGCCGCGTAGCGCGCTCCGGTCGCCTTCAATCTCAAGTTGCGTTTCGTCTCATCAACGTAAAGAAAATCCAGCCACATGCGTTCGGCGGGCAGGGCGGGCAGCAGGCGTTCCGGCCACTCGACCAACATGGCGTCCGTCGAGGCCAACAGATCGGCGAAGCCGAACGAGGCCGCCTCACCGGCGTCCTTGAGCCTGTAGCAATCCACGTGATGCAGGACGAGGCCGTCGGCGCGATGATACTCGTTCACCAGCACGAACGTCGGGCTGGTTACCGGTTCCAGCGCGCCCCAGCCGCGGCCCACGCCGGCGGCACAGCAGGTTTTGCCCGCGCCCAGTTCGCCGGCGAGGCAAATCAAATCGCCGGGCTTCAACAGCTCGCCCAGCCGCACGCCCATTCGCCGAGTCTGTTCGGCTGAATGAGTGAGAAAGTCGAGTGAAAGATCGTCGAGGACGGGCATGAGCAGACCGGAGGCCACATTATACCGGATGCAGGCCATTCGCGAAATTGCCGCTAACGTGTTATCATTTTGAGCCGCGATGCGAGTCCTCATCATCTCAGACATACACGCCAATCTCAACGCGCTCGAAGCGGTGCTGGCCGCCACCGAAAAATTCGACGCGGCCTGGTGCCTCGGCGACCTGGTGGGCTACGGGCCGGACCCGAACGAATGCGTCGAGCGGGTGCGGAGTTTGCCCGGCCTGCAATGCCTCGTCGGGAACCACGACAAAGCCGCGCTCGGCGAGATCGACCTGAACGCGTTCAACCCCGACGCGCGCGCCGCAGTGAGCTGGACGCAAAACGCGTTGTCGCCTTCTACGCGCGAGTATCTGCAGAATTTGCCGGAAGCGATCGAGATGGGCAAGTACACGTTGGTTCACGGCAGTCCGCGCCAGCCGGTGTGGGAGTACATCCTCGATGCCCGCACGGCGCTCCTCTGCTTCCCGTATTTTGCGACATCCTATTGTCTGATCGGTCACACGCACAGTCCGATGATTTTCTCTCAAGAGGCCGAGGGGGGCGAGTGCAAAGAGAAGAAGCCGCGCAACGGCGAGCGGCTGATCCTCGACAACTTGCGCTATATCATTAACTCCGGCAGTGTTGGCCAGCCCCGCGATGGCAATCCCGAGGCTTCGTACGCTGTGTTGGACTTCGGGGCAGCGGTATGGGAACTCCGGCGAGTGCCTTACGACGTCACCGCGACACAGTTACGAATGGCCGGCTTCGACATGCCGGAACGGCTGATCGCGCGGCTGACGTATGGATGGTAGGACGAAGGGGTGAGGAGTTAGGGATCAGGGGATGTGGAACTTTCGTCAGAGGCGAGGCGTCTTTGTCGTGACGCTCTCATTTCTATGAGGCGAAAGGAGACTCTCATGTTGAAACGAAGCCTTCCGTTCATTTTGATTGCCAGCCTGACTCTGGCCGCCTGCGGAGCGGCGGCGACCCAGACCCCGGCGGCGTTCGAATACGCGCCCGCGGCCACCGCCGCGCCCGCTCTCGCCGAAGCGCCAGCCCCGGCCTCGGGGGTCGGCGGCGGCTTCGCGCAGGATCAAGCCGCGACGACGGGCGCCGGGGCCGAGCGGATCGTCATCAAGAACGCCAGCCTGTCACTGCTGGTCAAAGACCCGGCGGCCTCGTCCGACGAAATCGCCAAACTGGCCGAGAGCCTGGGCGGCTTTGTCATCTCGACCAACGTGTATGGCACGACTTACGGCCCGAACAACACGCCGGTCAAGCAGGCCTCCATTTCCATTCGCGTGCCGGCGGAGCGGCTGACCGAAGCCCTGACGCGGATCAAGGCGCTGGCGGTGGACGTGACCAGCGAGAATGTGTCGGGGCAGGACGTAACCTCGGAGTACACCGACCTGCAATCGCGCTTGAAGAATCTCGAAGCCGCCGAAAAGCAGTTGCAGACGATCATGGACTGCGCGACGAAGACCGAGGATGTGCTGAACGTCTACAATCAACTCGTCAGCGTCCGCGAGCAGATCGAGGTGATCAAAGGCCAGATCAAGTACTACGAAGAATCGGCGGCGTTCTCGCAGGTCAGCATCGAACTCGTGCCCGACGTGGTGGCGCAACCGCTGGACATCGGCGGCTGGCGGCCGGAGGGCGTGGCCAAAGAAGCGTTCGAGGCGCTGATCAAGTCATTGCAAACGCTGGTCAACATCCTGATCTACCTCGGCATCTGCGGCGTGCCCTTCGCCATCGTGTTCGTCCTGCCGACGGTGTTGGCAGTGCGGTATGGATGGAAGAGGTGGAGGAAGACGAAAGAAAAGCCCGCAGCCGGATAAGTGGGGAGAGGAAACGCAGGGACGCAATGGGAACGCGAATTCACAAGGCGCAGAGTCGGTAGGGCGGCTAGATTCAACGCAAAGCCGCGAAGATGCCAGGGCGCAAAGGGGGATCGAGATTGCGCTCTGGCGTCGTTGAATTGCTGCAGCACGGTGACTTGGCCATGACCGAGAACGAATTGAGCCGATTTATTGTGGATTGCGCGATTGAAGTTCATCGCACGCTCGGCGGCCCCGGACTGCTAGAAAGCGTTTATGAGGAGGCGTTGGCCTGGGAGTTACAACAGCGGGGGATAACGATCGAGCGGCAAGTGGACGTGCTGCTCACCTACAAAGGCCAGAGGCTGGCTACGCCGCTGCGGATCGATCTGCTCCCCAAGTAATCGACACCCACAAATCTTTGCGTCCTTGCTCCTTCGCGGCTTTGCGTTAATATCCTTTCAAGGTATCTCCCCCTGTCCTCCGAAGCCT
>JACQED010000529.1 GCA_016200785.1 Chloroflexota bacterium | reverse complement strand
GTGAATCTGGAATGCGCGATCGGCGACCGTGGAGAGTCCCTGCCTAAGAAGGCCTATCGCTTCCGCGCCCCGCCCTCCGCCGCCGCTTCGCTCGCCCTCGCCGGGATCGACGTGGTGACGCTAGCGAACAATCACGCGATGGACTATGGCTCGGAGGGACTAGCGGACACGTTGCGGCTATTGGACACGGTGGGCATCGCGCATGTCGGCGCGGGCACGAATGCTGCCGAGGCGCACGCTCCCGCCATTCTCGAACGCAATGGCTTGAGGATCGCATTCCTCGGCTACGTTGACGTGCCCGTCGAAAGCGGCGGCTGGGACGCGCGCAGTGTGATCGCGACCGACTCCTCCCCCGGCCTCGCCTGGGCCGATCTGGATCAAATCGCCTCGGATGTATCGGCCGCAAAAGCGAGAGCCGATCTCGTCGTGGTGTTTATGCACAGCGGCTTCGAATATTGGGACAAGCCAAATCGAGTCCAGGTCGAGATCGCTCACACGGCGATTGACGCCGGGGCGGCGCTGGTCATCGGCGCACACTCGCACACCCTGCAGGGCATCGAGCATTATCACGGCGGCGCGATCGCCTACAGCCTCGGGAACTTCGTCTTCGAGATCGACCAGAGCCGCGACAGCGCGATGTTGAAAGTGAATCTCTCTCGCGCGGGTGTTGAAAGCCTCGAATGGATCCCGGTCGTGCTCGACCCGAACGACGGCCGACCGATGATTGCCGAAGGTGAAGCGAGGCAGAGGATATTGGACAACATAGAGAGGCTGAGTGCCGACCTGACGGGTGGCGGGTGATGAGTGACGGGTGACGAGCGGCGCGACACACGACACGCGGCACGCGACACCCGACGAGTTGTGCTACAATCCTGTTGAAATCACCATGGCCAAAACCAAAACCCAATTCGTCTGCCAGCAGTGCGGGCGCACGTCGCCCCGGCAAATGGGGCGTTGCCCGCAGTGCGGCGAATACAACACCATGGTCGAGGTCGTCGTCGCTGAGACGAAGGCGGCCGAACGGCGTCGATCCGGCGCGCCCCTCTCCGTGCCGCAACGACTCACCGACGTTTCGGTTGACGCCGAGCCGCGCTTGACTTTCCCGCTGGAAGAATTCTCGCGCGTGCTCGGCGGCGGCATCGTGCCGGGATCGCTGGTGCTCGTCGGCGGCGATCCGGGCATCGGCAAAAGCACGATATTGCTCCAAGTCTCCGCCCTCATCGCCGAGAAGGCCGGGCCGGTGTTGTACGTCTCGGGCGAAGAGTCGCCGCGCCAGATCAAAATGCGCGCCGACCGCATGGGCGTAGAGACTCCCGAACTCTTCCTCGTCACCGAAACCGATCTGGATGCGATCCTCGATCACGTCGAGGCCGTCAAGCCTCGGCTGTTGGTCGTGGATTCAATACAGACGACGTATCTGAGCGAACTGACCTCCGCCGCCGGATCGGTGTCGCAAGTGCGCGAGTGCGCGGCGCGGCTCCAAGCCCTCGCCAAGTCGGGCGGCGTGTCGGTCTTCCTGATCGGCCACGTCACCAAAGAGGGCACGCTGGCCGGGCCGCGCGTGCTGGAGCACATCGTGGATACCGTGCTGTACCTCGAAGGCGATCGCTATCAATCGTACCGCCTCCTGCGCTGTGTGAAGAATCGCTTCGGCGCGACGGCCGAGGTTGGCGTGTTCGAGATGCGCGGGACGGGGATGATCGAAGTCCCGAATCCGTCGGAGGCCTTCCTCGCCGATCGCGTCGTCAACGCGCCCGGCTCGGCGATCGCCGTCACGATGGAGGGCACGCGCCCGTTGTTGGTCGAACTGCAAGGCCTCACCAGCCCGACCGCATTCGGCAACCCGCGCCGCACGCCGAACGGGGTGGACTTCAACCGATTGCTCCTCGTCACCGCCGTGCTGACTAAACGCGCCGGTGTGCCGCTCGGCGACCAGGACGTTTTTGTGAACGTGATCGGGGGATTGAAGATCGGGGAGCCGGCCGCCGATCTCGCCATCGCCGCCGCGCTCGCTTCGTCGGGCCGCGACCGGCCGGTCGTCGCCGACCTCGTGATGATCGGCGAGATCGGGCTGTCGGGCGAATTGCGCGCGGTGAGCCAGTTGACCGCGCGGCTGAAAGAGGCGGCGAAACTCGGCTTCAAGAAAGCGATCGTCCCCAAGACGCTTCGACCCGGCGAGCCTTACCCCGACGGGATCGAGATCATTCCCGCGCGCTCGATACGAGAAGCGTTGGACAGCGCCCTCATCAAGTCGGCAGGCGGGTAAATGCGCGGCAGGACGCTGTGCCGCGTAGGAGCGCCTCTGCACAGCGTGGCGCGATCGGGCGCGATTCTCAGAACATGCTTCCGTTGACTTTTGGCCGCCGCTGTGTTAATATAGCGGCAACTCGGGCGCACATTATCCTTTATACCGCCTGATAGTCGGCCCGGTCTCATTCTCTTTTTTGCAGTACTCGCTCGGAAACCTGCTGGCGACAACTTGATAGCTGAACTGGCTCGGAGCGAAGTGAAGGTGGAGCCAGCTGCCAACAGTAGAGCATTGTCCGAGGTGAGCACGCCGGAAAGACCGGGTGCTCACCTTTTGTTTTCAACGGCGTAGGAGTGTGAGGTATGAGCGTCGAATTTGTGTTTCGCATCTTGGGCATGATCGGGATGGCGATCGGCGGGCTGTATCTCGGCGTTCTACTGGCCGATATGGCCAAGTCGCCGCCCGAATTGTGGGCGATCGTATTCGCGCTGGTCGGCGCTCTGCTCGGCCTGATCGGCACGCCGTGGATCACCACGCGCCCGGCGCGCTACATGCGGCGCTTGATCGGCCAGATGCCGGCGCAGTTGCTCGTCGCGGCGATGGTCGGGGTCATCGTCGGATTGATCGTCGCCGCGTTGTTGGCCTTTCCGCTCTCGCTCCTGCCGAAACCGTTCGGCCAAGTTCTTCCGTTCGTCGGCGCGATCGTGTTCGGCTGGCTGGGCATCTCAATGTTCGTCATGCGCCAGCGCGACATCTTCTCGATCTTCGAGTCGCGCCTGCCGGCGCGGGGCGGGACAAGCGGCGGCGAATCCAGCGCCCCCAGCGACAACCGGAGCGTCCTGTTGGACACCAGCGTGATCATTGACGGGCGCGTGGCCGACATCAGCCAGACCGGGTTCGTGGTCGGAACGATGATCGTGCCGCGCTTCGTCTTGAACGAATTACAGCACATCGCCGACTCGGCCGATAATCTGCGGCGCAATCGCGGCCGGCGGGGGCTGGACATCCTCAACCGTCTGCAAAAAGACTCGTTGGTGCCCGTGCGGATCACGGACATGGACGTGGAGGGAGTGCGGGAGGTGGACGACAAACTGGTGATCCTCGCCAAGCAACTCCACTGCCCGATCATGACCAACGATTACAATCTGAACCGCGTCGCCGAATTGCAGGGCGTGTCCATTTTGAACATCAACGAACTCGCCAACGCGGTCAAGGCGGTCTTCCTGCCCGGCGAGAGCATGACGGTGAAGATCATCCAGGAGGGCAAAGAGATCGGGCAAGGGGTGGGCTACCTCGACGACGGCACGATGGTGGTAGTCGAAGAGGGCCGGCGCTGGATCGATCAGAACGTGGATGTCATGGTCACCAAAGTCCTGCAAACGGCCGCCGGCCGGATGATCTTCGCGCGACCGGAGAATATGAACTGATGGCTCTGCAAGTCTACAATACCCTCACCCGCAGGAAAGAAGAGTTCGTCCCCCTCACTCCCGGCCGGGTGATGATGTACGTCTGCGGCCCGACGGTCTACGATCACGCCCACATCGGCCACGCCAAAACCTACATCTCCTTCGACGTGATCGTGCGCTACTTGCGTCACAGCGGCTACGAAGTCCGCTACGTCCAGAACATCACCGACGTGGGTCACCTGCTCGACTCCGGCGAAGACCGCATCCTCAAGGGCGCGGCGCGCGAACGGATCGAGCCGATGGAGGTCGTGGAGCGCTACGCGCGGAGTTATTTCGAGGATATGGACGCGCTCGGCGTCCAGCGCCCCGACATCTCGCCGCGCGCTTCGGCTCACGTGCCCGAACAGATCGAGATGATCAAGAAACTGATCGCCGACGGCCACGCTTACGAAGTAAACGGCGCGGTGTACTTCGACGTCAGTTCGTTCCCGGAGTATGGCAAACTCTCCGGCCGGCGCGTGGAGGAAATGGAGGAAGGCGCGCGCGTGGCGGTGCGCGAAGAGAAACGCCATCCCGAAGATTTCGCGCTGTGGAAGCAGGCCGAGCCGGAGCACATCTTGAAGTGGCTGAGCCCGTGGGGCTGGGGCTACCCCGGCTGGCACATCGAGTGCTCGGCGATGTCGGCCAAGTATCTCGGCCCGACGTTCGACATTCACGGCGGCGGCGTGGACAATATTTTCCCGCACAACGAGTGCGAGATCGCGCAGAGCGAAGCGGCGCACGGCCAGCCATTCGCGCATTACTGGCTGCTCGGAGGATCGCTCACGGTGAGCGGTGTGAAGATGAGCAAGAGCCTGGGCAACTTCCTGACGATCAAAGACGCGCTGAAGAAGTATCGCGCCGAAGCCCTGCGCTTTTTCATCCTCTCCAGCCACTATCGCAGTCCGATTGACTTCAGCGACGAAGCGCTGGCGGGAGCGAGCCGGGGCTGGGAGCGCGTCGCCTCGCCGGCGTCCGCCGTCCGCGAGCGGCTCAAGTCGGCCTCCCTGCCTGCAGACAGCGACCAGGAATTCCTCGCGACGCTGGCCGATTTCGAGAACCAGTTCGGCGCGGCGATGGACGACGACTTCAACGCCCCGGCGGCGGTGGCCGTGTTGTTCGAGCTGGCGAAGGTGGTGAACACTCTACTCAACTCCGATCAGCCGCTTGGCCGGGGGACACTGGAGGCGATTGACGCGCTGTATCGCGAACTCGGGGGACAAGTTCTTGGCATTATCCCGGAGCAGGCGGCGGCAGGCGCGAGCGCTGAGCGCGAGGCCGGACTCATTCGCCTGTTGATCGACATGCGGGCCGAGGCGCGCAAGCGCAAGGATTTCGCCACGTCGGATTCGATCCGCGATCGCCTCGCCGCGCTAGGCGTTGTGCTGGAGGACGGGAGAGAGGGGACGACGTGGAAGATCAGCGGTTAGGCATTAGAGGTTAGTGCGCGAGATTCTGTTTGGGCGAAACGCCGTCCGCGAGTGTTTGCGCGCCGGGCGGCGCAAAGTCTACCGACTGGTCATCGCCGAGGGCGTGCGCGAAGCCGACGTTCTCGGCGAAATTGTCAGATTAGCTGAACGCGCGCGCGTTCCTGTCCAACGCGTTCCACGCGACTCGGTGGATCAGATCGCCAAAGGCGGCGGCGCGCAGGGCATCGCGCTCGAAGCCGAGGATTACCCTTACGTCGACCCGGGCGAGATTCTCGCGCTGGCGCAGTCGCGCGGCGAGCCGCCGTTCGTTCTCCTGCTCGATCTCCTGCAAGACCCGCAAAACGTCGGAACGCTCTTGCGGACGGCGGAAGCGGTCGGCGTTCACGGAGTCGTTTTGCAAGAGCGCCGCTCGGCCGAGATCACGCCGGCCGTAGCCAACGCCTCCGCCGGCGCGGTCGAGCATTTGCTCATCGCGCGCGAAACGAATCTCGTGCGGGTGATGGAGATGCTCAAGGCCGAGGGCGTTTGGCTCGTTGGGCTGGAGGCCACGAGCGCGGATCGAATTGATCGAGCGAATCTCAAAGGGCCGTTGGGGCTCGTCGTGGGTAGTGAGGGCGAAGGATTGCGACGATTGGTGCGCGAACGTTGCGATTTTCTTGTGAGTCTGCCGATGCGCGGCAAGATCGAGTCGCTCAACGCGGCGACGGCGGGTTCGATTGCGTTGTATCGCGCCTGGGAAGCACGAGGTTTTGCGTGAAATGCGAGCGACGAGTCACATTCCTTGACCGACTCCTTTAATGTCTGGTATAATCCCGCCGCTCAATCGAAGGGGGGATCGCTTCGGCATGCGCCGACGTAGCTCAATCGGCAGAGCACATGTTTTGTAAACATGGGGTTATGGGTTCAACTCCCATCGTCGGCTTGTATTGCACGGAGGCTCGGCGATGTCATTGAGCAAAGAGTTGCTCGAAGAACTATACAATGTTCAGAGACTCTCGATGGCCGAGATCGCCGAGCAGTTGGGTTGCTCGCCGAACAAGGTCGTGTACTGGATGGAGAAGCACGGAATAGAACGCCGGGATATTAGTGAGGCGATTTATCAGTGGCACAACCCCGATGGCGATCCGTTTGACATCCAAACTCTTGAGACGGAAGAGCAGCGCGACCTTTTTCAACTGGCGATTGGTTTGTACATTGGAGAAGGAAAAAAGCAGAGTGATGCTGATGTCTCTTTGTCCAACACCGAACCACGTGTCATTCAGGTGTTCCTGAGATTCATCCGCGAAATATGCCGGGTGGATGAAGAGAAGATCTTCGCCTGGATCAACGTATTTGACGATGCTCAACTTGAAAGAGCACAGTCTTATTGGGAAGAAGTGACGCGGCTGTCGAGCTCCCAATTCTACAAGGCGGTTGTTCGCCCACGGCGG
>JACQED010000029.1 GCA_016200785.1 Chloroflexota bacterium | reverse complement strand
GACGAGGAGAAAGCCCACGAGCGGCGAGAAGAGAAGATCGAGATGCCCGACGAGGATCGCTAATCCTTCGCGGCGAGCCTGTGGATCGGATGAGACGAACTTCTCGGCGGCGAGCCAGGGGTCGAAAGCCACGGATATTCCTCATCTCTTGCATCCGACGGTCGCTCTTTTCTTCTTCGTCCCCCGGCCCGCCGGTTTTTTCTTCTGGGCTGTCTTCTTCACCGCCGACTTGCGCGCTTTCGATAGCACCTTTCTCTTTGCCACAGGTTTCTTCGCCGAGCCAACCTTCTCCGGCGCGGCGTTCAGCATCGCCACTGCCTCGCCCAGCGCCGCCGCAAAATTCGGCATGGCGTCGGGGCTGTTCAGCCGCACGCTGATCGCGCGCCGCTTCTTTGACTGCAATGATTGCAGATCGCCGAGGGCCTGCGCATCAACGAGAACGCCGAAAGTGGCCGTCTCGCCGGGGATGGCGAGATCGTGGGGATGCGCCGAGGTGATCTGAATGAACACGCCGTTGTTCGCGCCGCCTTTGTGCAACTGCCCGGTCGAGTGCAAAAAACGCGGGCCGTAGCCGACCGTCGTCGCGACTTTGAACCGATCGCGGATGGCGGTGCGCATCATGCCCAGCAGTTCCTCGCTCTGCGCCGTGCGCGGGAGGTAGGCGGTGAAGGCCGCGTAATCGCCGGGCTTGATCTGCGAGAGATGGGCCGTGAGCGCGGCGGCGAGTGTCTTGGCGGATTTCAATTTCGCGGGCGCACCCTTCGCGTAGATCGCGGCGCCGCCAGATTGCCACGCCGCATCGCCCATCGGCACTGCGGCTTGCCGCGTGCCGCGCTTTTGATATTCGCCGAGCAGACGCACGGTGTTGTCTTTGCTTTCCTGCACGTTGGGTTGATCGAACGCGTCAATCCGCAAAATCGATCCCGCGACGGCGGTGGCAACTTCCCAACGGAAGAACTCGCCGCCCATGTCGTACAAGTCGTCGAGTTCGAGCGTGACAACGGGATGGCCGGCGTCGGCCAGCGCCTTCACTTCCGCGTCGAGCTCGTTCGTCAGGCGCAGATACACGAAGAGACGATCGACGTCGTATTGATCGGGCGTGCCGACCGGCTCACTCTCGACAGGGACGATCCCCTTGCCGGATTTGCCGGTCGACTCGGCGATCAGTTGCTCGACCCAATAGCCGAAGGTGCGCAGGTCTCTCGAGCAGATCAGCGTCACCTTGTCGCGTCCGGCCAGCGCGGCTTCGCCCATGATCGCGCCGAGCCACAAGCCGCCGCTGTCGTGCGCCGCCACACCGACGGCCGAGTTCTCGACCATGCGCTCGGCGTGGTCGAGCAGTTTGGCAACGTTGACGCCGATGAGCGCGGCAGGAACGAGTCCGAAGAACGACAGCGCCGAGTAGCGCCCGCCGATGTCGGGCGGGTTGAGGAAGACGCGGCGAAAGTGGTGCTCAATACGCAAAGAACATGTTCGGCTCAGTGGTCGAGCCAGATTTGCTGGCGACGATATACAGCGTTCTGGCCGGGTCGCTGCGGGCTTCGACGGCCCGCACCTGAGCCGGATCGGTGGAGTCGAGTATCGCCAGATCGAGATAGCCGTGAGCGACGCCGAACGACTCGCGCAGAACTTCGGGGCATAGCGACGAGCCGCCCATGCCGAGGAGCGCCGCATGAGTGAAGCCAGCGTGCCGCGCTTCGTCGGCGAAATCAACCAATTCGTTGGCCCGGCTCTCCATCATTTCGGGCACGGTCAGCCAGCCGAGGCGCTCGCGGATTTCGGCGTGGTGTGTCTTGTCGTCAGTCCACAGCGTCGGGTCTTTCGCCCACAGACGCGCGGCAAAGTTCTCGCCGTCGAGTTTCTTCAAGCGTTTGACGATTCTGGCCTGCCAACCCTTCGGCAGACTGGCCGACGCGCCTTCGACGTGCCCGGCCAGGAGTTTCTCGCGCTTGGCCTCGATCACAGCTATGAGTGATTCGAACGATTTACTAAACGCGGCCACGCCGTCGTCTTCGAGTTTCTGCGTCACGGCGTCCATGTTGATGCCGAGTTCGGCCAGCGTCTTGAGTTGCGCATGAGCGGCGTCGAGGCCCTCCCTGAGAGTCGGGCGCGGCTTGCCGTGATCGCGGTAAGCGTTTATCGTCGCCGGCGGAACGGTGTCTACCGTGTCTGGGCCGATCAACGCTTCCACGTAGAAAACGTCCGGGTACGCCGGGTTCTTCGTGCTGGTGCTGGCCCACAACGGGCGCTGGACGCGAGCTCCTTTCGCTTTCAGCGCAGCGGAGCGCGGCGAGTTGAAGATTTCCTCGAACTTGGCGTAGGCGAGTTTAGCGTTGGCGATGGCGGCTTTGCCCAGCACAGAGGCGGCTTTGCCAGCCGTCGGGCCCTCTTCGCGAACCAGGGCTTCGAGTCTGGGGTCAATCAGCGAGTCCACTCGCGAGACGAAGAACGATGCGACCGAGGCGATGCGGTCAATCGGCTTGCCCGCCGCCGCGCGCTTCTCCAGTCCCGTGAGATACGCGTCGGCCACTTCTTCGTAACGCCGGAGCGAGAAGATCAATGTGACGTTAATGTTGAGTCCGTCGGCGATGGCTTGCGTAATGGCGGGCACGCCGGCGGGCGTGGCGGGAATCTTCACCATCAAGTTGGGCCGGTCGATTTCTTTCCAAATCCGCCGCGCTTCGGAGACGGTCGTGGCGGTGTCGTTGGCCAAGAGCGGCGAGACTTCGATGCTGGCATATCCATCGCCGCCGTTCGAGCGGTCGTACACCGGGCGCAGTAGATCGGCTGTGGTGCGAATGTCTTCGATGGCCAGGGCGTCCAAGATAACCGGGGCGCGCTTGCCGGCGTCCACGAGCGCGTGAAGCGCATCGTCGTAGTCACTGCTGCCGGCGATGGCTTTTTCGAAGATCGACGGGTTGGAGGTGACGCCGCAAATCTCGCCGTCGTCGATCAGTTTCTTGAGTTCGCCCGAGACGAGCAGACCGCGCCGGATGTTGTCGTACCAGATTGATTGGCCGAGTTTTTGAAGTTCGACGAGTGGGTTCATCAACAATTCTCCTTCGCCAAGTGAGAGGCCGGGCTAGACAAAAGCCAGATTGGGATCGTCGCGGATGTACGCCGGAATACTGCCGAGAAACGGGAGAGGCGACAGATGGTGCCACCGGCGCAACAAGTGATACGTGGGCGATGTCAGTAGTTGACAGGCATCCACGGCCTGAAGCCAAGCCGCGCGGCGGATTTCCTCGATGGTCTCCCAGTCGGGCAAGAGGCCAAAATCCCACGCGGCACACAATCGGGCAATGAAGTCAACCTGAGCGGCCAGAGTCTCCACCGTCTCAGGGGGGTCAACGTCCGGGTAGAGCGCTCCGTCAATCTTCCACATCTTTGAGAAACTCCGTAATGAACCAAGTTCTGAATTGCTCGGCTGCAGTTCGTTGCCCGGCGTCATCGATTTGTTCCAGAGGACGTGCCTGCTCCAGGCGCGCCAAATGGGTACGGATTGCAACCATGCCGCGTTTGCGGTCAGAATCTTCATCCGCCAACTGCTGTCGCTTTGTCCACAAATCCCAACAGCCCTCTACGTCGAAGTGGCCGCTCTGACATAGCATGTAGATGTCTCGAAAGTCACGCGGCGCGCCCCGCTCTACCAGAGCAACCATCTTGCTGGCAACCAAATCGGCGAAACTATCGACGTGGATACCGCCGGGCCACGGGCCGGATTCTGGCGGCTGGAGTCCTGCAGATCGTCGTGCGATTTGAAAACTGAAGACTGTCTTTCCATGTTGGCTCAGTTCTACGCTGACCACATCGCCCCAAGAGCGGACGCGGGCTTGACCGAAGGGTTGCAACGCGCCTTCGAGGGTACGGAC
>JACQED010000528.1 GCA_016200785.1 Chloroflexota bacterium | reverse complement strand
CGCCGCGCTCACGTTTCTTATCCGCCGCGATCCACTCGCCACCGCCGCCGTGCTGGTCGTCGCCTGTTCGTGCTCCATCGCGCTGGCGACGCCCATCGCGATGCTGGCTTCCATCGGCGCGGCGGCGAAGCGCGGCCTGCTCATCAAAGGCGGCAAGTATCTCGAAACCCTCGCCCGCGCGGATGTGGTGTTGATTGACAAGACCGGGACGGTGACGCTGGGGAAACCGCAGGTGACAGAAGTGATGACCAGCCAGGGGTTAGGGGTTAGGGATTGGGGCGACCAATCGGCAATCAGCAATCAGCAATCGGCAATCCTCCAACTCGCCGCCTCCGCCGAGCGATATTCCGAGCATCCGTTGGCCGAAGCGGTGCGCGCCGCGGCGAGAGAGCGAAGCCTGCCGCTGGACGAGCCGCGCGAGTTTGAAGCCACGCCGGGGATCGGCATCCGGGCGCGGGTGAATGGAGAGTTGATCGCCGTTGGCAATCGCCGTTCGCTCGCCGCCGACAACGGGGCGAGACGCGATACGCGATACGCGGCGCTTGAGGCGCAGGGCAAAACGCTCCTCTTCGTCACCCGCGACGGCGAACTCACCGGGGTCATCGCCGCCGCCGACACGCTCAGGCCGGAGGTGCCGACGGCGTTGGCAGAACTGCGCGCGCTGGGCGTCCGGCAAATCGAATTGCTGACCGGCGACAACGAGCAAACCGCCGCCAACCTCGCGCGACAGATCGGCATGGCGTACCGCTCGAATCTTATGCCCGAAGACAAGATCGCGGTGGTCAAAGATTATCAAGCCAGAGGCCACGTCGTCGTGATGGTGGGCGACTGGGTGAACGACGCGCCTGCGTTGGCACAGGCCGACGTCGGCATCGCGATGGGCGCGGCCGGGACGGACATCGCCATCGAGGCCGCGCACGTTGCGCTGATGCGCGACGACTGGAGGCTCGTGCCGGAAGTGTTCCGCATCGCCCGGCGCACGATGGGCGTGGTGAAAATGAATCTCGTCTTCACCGCCGTTTACAACGTCGCCGGGTTGTCGTTGGCCGCGCTTGGTCTGATCCCGCCGATCTTCGCCGCCGCCGCACAGTCATTGCCAGATTTGGGAATACTGGCAAACTCGTCGCGATTATTGCGGCAGAAGTAAATCAGCAATCAAGTGGATTTTGTCTCCTTCGGCATCATCATAGACGACATCGTCTTCCCCGACGGCCGCACAGTAATGGGCGTGTTGGGCGGCGGCGGGCCGCAAGCGGCGTTCGGCATGAGATTGTGGTCTGAGTCCGTCGGCCTCGTCGCCGGCGTCGGCACGGATTTGCCTGAGTCGGCTCGAACGTGGATCAAAGAGTCCGGCGTGGACGATGCCGGGATACGGGCAACTGATCTGCCCACGCCGCGTGCGTGGCAAGTCACCGAGGCAGACGGACGTCGGACTCAAGTGTGGCGCGCGTCGGGGGAAGCGATCGGCGCGCAACTGAGTCGCTCAGTGAATCGGCTTCCCGATCATTACCGCCGGGCGCGCGGTTTTCACTTCGGCGTGCATCCCGACGAGCCCGATCTTGAGTTCGCCGCAGACCTCAGGCGGATGGGCGGCGTGGTCAGCATGGAAGCGTTCAAGCCCGCCGATCGTCGCCCCGCTCCCGAGTCTCTGCACGCTCTCGTCGCCGCGCCGCACATCTTTTCAGCGAACATGATCGAGGCGCAGTCGCTCGTCGGGCCGGGCGAGGCGCGCGGCTTGATTCGTCGAATAGTGGAAGCCGGTGCGTGGATCGCCGCCTTGCGCCTCGGGACGGAAGGCTCGCTGGTCATCGAAGGAACAACGGGCAAAGGCGCGCGCATCCCGGCGGTTCCGGTCGAGGTCGTGGATACGGTCGGCGCGGGGAATGCGTACTGCGGCGGTTTCCTCGTCGGCTGGGCGCAATCCCACAGTGTTGTGACGGCGGGCCTGTACGGCGCGGTGGCCGCGTCATTTCTCGTTCAACAGGTCGGCGTGCCGGTGGTGACGGACGAGATACGCGCCGAGGCGAGGCGGCGCGTGGATGCGCTCCGGGCGTCGGCTGAGCCTATTTTACTCTGATGGCATCAGTGGAAGTTCACCACGAAGACCCGAAGGCACGAAGAATAATATGAATCTTGGTGTCCGTTGTGTCTTCGTGACTTCGTGGTGAAACTCCTTTGAGACGAACTGAGTGAATTCGATGAATACGATGCTTGCCCAAATCTACAGCCTCCCGTCGCTCCTCCGCGACATCTTCGATCCGTTCGACGATGCGGTGCGTTCGACGCTTGACGACAACCTTTGCCGTTCGGTCAAACGACTTTACGTGACCGGATGTGGCGACTCGCACCACGCGGCGCTCGGGTCCGAACTGGCATTCGAGGCATTGAGCGGCGTGCCGGTCGAGCCGATGACGGCCATGCAGTTCGCCCGCTATGCCGCCGCTGATCTGCCGGAGGCCGGGCCGCGCGGCAACGTCGTCGTAGGCATTTCGGTGTCGGGCGAGGTGTCGCGCACGGTGGAGGCGTTGAAACTGGCGCAGAGGGCAAAGGCAACGACGATTGCGCTGACGGCGACGCCGGGGAGTCGCATGGCGCAGACGGCCGAGCGCGCTCTGCTCGTTCAAGCTCCTCCCTTCCCCGATCCGCCGGGCACGGTGACGCCGGGCGTGCGGTCGTATACGTCCAATTTGATCGCGCTGTATCTCATGGCTGTGCGTCTGGGGGAAGCCCGGGGCAGGCTGGCTGCGGACGAGGGCAATCATATCCGAGACGAATTGCGCCGACTGGCCGACGCGGTTGAGCGGACACTTGCCGTCTGCGATGGGGCGGCGCGCTCGTTGGCCGAGGAATGGGCCGACGCTCAGGAGTTTGTCTTTCTCGGCGCGGGACCGAACTACGGCACGGCGCTGTTCTCCGCCGCCAAGGTGCTGGAGGCCTCCGGCGATGCGGTCGTCGCGCAGGACACCGAGGAATGGGCGCATCTCCAGTATTTCGCCCGCGCCGTCTCGACGCCGACATTCATCATCAGCGCGGGCGGGCGCGATCTATCTCGCGCCGTCGAAGTCGCGGTCGCGGCGAAGACGATTGGTCGGAGCGTGGTCGCCGTTGCTCCGCCATCCGCATCGGCGCTGTCGGCAGTTGCCGCGCGCATACTACTACTGCCGGAGGGTACGCGCGAAATGTTCTCGCCGCTCGTCGCCGCCATCCCGCTTGAGCTGTTTGCCGCCTATCGGGCTGATGTGTTGAGTGAGCCATTCTTCCGCGCGTTTGGAGGTGGGCGAAGCATTGAAGGCGGCGGGGGGATAAGCAGGATACGGACGAGTGCGATAATTGCTGACTGAAGATTTCTGATTGCCGACTGCCGACTCAATCGGCAATCAGCAATCAACAATCTGGAGAAACATGTCTGTCCTCGAAGCCGACCAAGTCAAGAAAGAATACCAAATGGGCCAGGTCACCGTCAGTGCGCTCGACGGGGTGAGCCTGGTCGTCAATCAGGGCGAGTTCGTCGCCATTATGGGCCCATCGGGATCGGGCAAGTCTACGCTGCTTCACCTGCTCGGCGGACTCGACGGGCCGACCGACGGCGAGATCAGGCTGGCGGGCCAGCCGCTTTCCAAGTTGAACGACAATCAAATCACCGTGGTGCGGCGGAGAAAGGTCGGCTTCATCTTTCAGTTCTACAATCTTCTGCCAACGCTGACTGCCGAGGAGAATATCGGCCTGCCGCTATTGATCGACGGTCAGAGTCTCGACAAGCAGCGCGGGAGAATCGACAGACTGCTCGACCTCGTGGGCCTGACCGATCGCCGGCATCACAAGCCAGATCAACTCTCCGGCGGGCAGCAACAGCGCGTCGCCATCGCCCGCGCCTTTGCCAACGACCCGGAGATCGTGCTAGCCGACGAGCCGACCGGCAATCTGGACTCGAAATCGGGAACCGCGATTCTGGAGCTACTGCGGAAGACGTGCGACGAACTCGGCGCGACGATTGTGATGGTGACGCACGATCCGCGCGCCGCGTCCTACGCCGACCGGGTGATATTCTTGAAGGACGGGCTAATTGTGCGCGAGTTGAACAACAGCGCCGCCGACAGCAACGTGCAAGCGATCATGGATGTGATGGCTGGCTTAGAACTGTAAGACTTTACCCGAACCTCCCCGTCACGTAATCCTCCGTCCGCTTATCCTTCGGCGCGGTGAAAATCGTCTTGCCGGAAGCGTACTCGATCAGTTCGCCCTGCAGGAAGAAAGCGGCCCGGTCGGCGATGCGCGCGGCCTGCTGGATCGAGTGGGGCACGATGACGACGGTGTATGCCTGCTTGAGGTCTTGAAGCGAGGCTTCGACTTTGCCGGTCGAGATCGGGTCGAGGCCGGAGGTAGGTTCATCCAGAAGAATCACTTCGGGTTCCAGAGCCAACACCCGTGCGAGGCACAACCGCTGTTGCTGGCCCCCCGACAGGGCACTCGCCGGATCGTGCAACCGGTCTTTCACTTCGTCCCACAGCGCCGCCGCGCGCAAGCCCTGCTCCATGGCCTCGTCCAGCCGGCTCTTTCGTTTCTCCCCCGCCAGTTCCAATCCGTAGATCACATTTTGGCGAACGCTCATCGGCAGGGGAATGGGCTGGGCAAACACCATCCCGACTCTGCGACGCAGGCGAACGACATCCACTCCGTCTGCAAGAACGTCCTCGCCGTCCAACAGGATGCGCCCTGTGATGTGAGTGCGTGGAACCAAATCGGTCAGCCGGTTGAGGGCGCGGAGAAGCGTGCTCTTTCCCCCGCCGGCTGGCCCGAACAGCACTGTGACTTCGTTCGCCAGAATCTCAATGCTGACGTCGCGCAGTGACTCCGTGCCGTCGTCGTATTGGATTGAGAGGCGGTCAATCACAATCTTTGGGGTAGCTACCATTGTCGGCGGCGGCGGTAATAACTGCGTACGAACGTGGCGATGACGTTCATCGAGAGAACGAAGGTCAGTAGAACGAGCGCGGTGCCGTATTGAATGTGGATCGGCATACCGGGGACTTGCGTCGAGATTACGAACAAGTGATACGGCAGGGCCATCGTCTGATCGAAAACCGAATGCGGCAGGCGCGGGAGGAAGAACGCGGCGACCGTGAACAAGATCGGCGCGGTCTCGCCGGCGGCGCGCTCCAGGCCGAGGATCACGCCGGTGAGGATTCCCGGCAAGGCTTGCGGCAGAACCACTCGGCGGATCGTCTGCCACTTCGTTCCGCCGAGGCTGACGCTCACCACGCGGAAACTCTGCGGCACGGCCCGAATTGCTTCCTCGGCAGTCGAGATGATCACGGGCAGAGTCATGATCGCCAGCGTCAGCGATCCGGCTAGAATCGATGTGCCAAAGCGCAAGAACAAGACAAAAAGGCCGAGGCCGAACAGGCCATAGACCACGGACGGGATACCGGCGAGGTTGATGATCGCCAGTCGAATCAGGCGGGTGGCCCGGTTGTCGCCGGCGTACTCGGAGAGATAGATCGCCGCCGCAATGCCGAGCGGCACGGCGATGACACCCGTTCCGAGTGTGAGCAGCAGGGTGCCTACAATCGCCGGGAAGATTCCGCCCGCTCGCATTCCCTCGCGTGGCCCGGTCGAGAGGAAATCAATAGACACCGCCGGCGCGCCCTGCCAAAAGATATAACCGACGACGAGAATGATTGGCGTAACGGTCGTAATCGCGGCCACGGTGATCACCGCGAACATCAGTCGCTGGGTCGCTTGCCGTGACATCACGATAACACCCGCTCAGCGCGCTTGGGGCGCCGGAAGACGACCGCGCCTGCCGCCAGATTGACGATGAACGAAATCACGAACAGAACGATGCCGATGACGAACAAAACGTGATAGTGCGTGCTGCCGTTGGCGACCTCGCCCATCTCGGCGGCAATCGTCGCCGTCATCGTCCGAATCGGCAGGAACAGC
Organism: Chloroflexota bacterium; assembly: GCA_016200785.1. GTDB lineage: Bacteria > Chloroflexota > Anaerolineae > Anaerolineales > JACQED01 > JACQED01. The sequence continues at coordinate 10,727 of JACQED010000528.1, read as the reverse complement.
GAATTCGGCGTGGTCGGCAGACGGGCCGCGTTGCCCGTCACCATCATCACCGTCATCGTTTCGCCGATCGCCCTCCCGATTCCAAGCATGACTGCCGTGAGCACGCCGGATCGCGCCGCCGGAAGCGTGACGCGCCAGATCGTCTGCCATTCGCTCGCACCCAGCGCCACTGCCGCGTCGCGGTAATTGCGCGGCACGGCGTCGAGCGCGTCTTCGGCGACGCTCACCAGAGTGGGGATCGCCATTCCAGCCAATAGCACGGAGCCGGTGAAGGCAGTCAGGCCGGTCGGCAGATTCAGAAGGACGCGCATGAACGGAGCGAGGACGAGCACGCCGAGGAAACCCAGCACGACCGAGGGCAAACCGCCGAGGATTTCAACCAGCGGCTTGAGTATTTCGCGCGCCCAGCGCGGCGCGATCTCCGAGATAAAGATCGCCGTCGCCAATCCGAACGGAACGGCGATCGCCGCCGCGCCGAGTGTAACGACGAGCGACCCGCCGATGAGAGGCAGGAGGCCATAGTGCCCTTCGGTTGGATACCAGCGACTACCGAACAGCGCCGGTAGGCTGACTTCGGCGAAGCCCGGTAGGCCCTCGCGCAACAAGAAAAAGAAGATCAGCCCGACGAAGACGACGGCGGAGTAACCGGCGGCGCGGACGAGGGACTCGATAACGACTTCTCGCAGATTCCGTGGCGTCATATTGCTGATTTGTGATTGCTGATTTCTGATTGGCCCATTCAGCAATCAGAAATCAGCAATCGGCAATTAGCGGATGGGCACAAACCCAAGTTCTTTCACAATCCCCTGCGCCTCCGGGCCAATGATCCAGTCGAGATAATCTTTGACTGCTCCCGTTGGCTGGCCGGGAGTGTACATGTAAAGGTCGCGGGCGATGGGATATTCTTTCTTCGTTACGGTCTCAATCGTCGGCAGAAAAAACGGCCCGGCGGGATTCCCGGCGACGGCGATCACTTTTACATCCGGAGTCACGTAGCCCAGGCCGTCATAGCCAATGGCGTTCGGGTTCTGCCTGATCTCGGCGCTGATGCCTTCGGAACTGGGCAGTAAGAGCGTCTCCGGCGCAAAGAGCGTGTGGTCGTCTTTGCGTCCCTGCCGCACGACCTGCTCCAAAAAATAGACGTGCGTGCCCGAGTTCGACTCGCGGGAGAGCAAGACAATCGGTCGATCCTGGCCGCCGGCCTCACGCCAGTTCGTGATCTTGCCGCTATAGATGTCGGAGAGTTGCGCGATGGTGAGTCGAGCGACCGGGTTGGCGGGGTTGACGATGACGGCAATCGCGTCGCGCGCGACCACGAATTCAACCGGCTGCAGGCCGTTGGCCTCCGCCTGCTGTTTTTCCTCGGCTTTTATCGCGCGCGAGGCGTTGGCGATGCTCGCCGTGCCGTTGATCATCGCGGCGATGCCCGTGCCCGACCCGCCGCCGGTGACCGAGAGCCGCGCCTCGGGATGCTCCGCTCCGTACCGCTCGGCCCACGCCAGCGCGAGGTTGACCATCGTATCCGAGCCTTTGTCTTCGATGGCGGATTGCGAAGCGGTTGGGGCAGATTGACCGGCGGGAGAGCCACAGGAGGCAAGAAGCGAAACGAGGACGGCGATGCAGATCGAACGATGGCGCATCGGACTGGATTATAATCGAGATTAGAGTAAAATGCTCCGGCGATGAGTCAATCCATCGTGAAATTTGCCGTCCGCGATCTCAACTTCCATTACGGCCCAAAGCGCGCGCTGTCAGGCATCTCGATGGACATTCCGGCGGGAAGGGTGACTGCGCTCATCGGGCCGTCGGGTTGCGGCAAGTCAACGTTCCTGCGTTGCCTCAACCGGATGAACGACCGCATCCCGGGGACGCGCGTGGAGGGGGACATCCTGCTCGACGGGGCGAACATCAATGACGCCGAGACCGATGTGGCTGACTTGCGCCGCCGCGTCGGGCTGGTTTTCCAGAAACCCAACCCCTTTCCGCAATCAATCTTCGACAACGTGGCTTTCGGCCCGCGCGCGCTCAGCCTGACCGACGGCCAACGGCTGGGCGATATTGTCGAGCAATCGTTGATGGACGCCGCATTGTGGGACGAGGTGAAAGATAAACTGCGCGAGCCTGCGCTCGACCTCGCGCTGGGCCAGCAACAGCGAGTGTGCCTGGCCCGCGTGCTGGCCGTCCAGCCGGAAGTGATCCTCATGGACGAGCCTTGCTCGGCGCTGGATCCGATTGCCACACTCAAGATCGAAGAATTGATCGCGCGACTCAAGGAAAAATACACCATCGTCATCGTCACCCACAACATGCAACAGGCCGCGCGCGTTTCCGATCTCACCGGGATGTTCTGGCTCGGCGAACTGGTCGAGTTCGACAGGACAGACAGGATTTTCACCCGGCCATCGGCGCAACTCACGGCCGACTATGTGACCGGGAGGTCGGGATGACAGCAGGGGTCAGCGATAGAGATCAGCAGCGTCTTCAGGAGACAGGCCCGTGAGTAATTTTCGTGTGAGGATTCAAGACATCTGGCGTAACGGGTGGGTTTCTGTTGGCAATCTGGCGCGGCGCGCGTCCCGTCAGAGGATTGACTACGTGGTAATCGATCTGGCCGGATCCTTGCCTGAGTTCATTCTCCCCTCCGCGTGGTGGCAGCGTTACCTCCCGCCTGTGCCAGGCTTCCCCGCCCCCGCCGACGGCCTGAGCCTGCTGGCCCTGCGCCTCATGCTCGAACGCATCGCGGCCGATCCGCGCCCGAAGGGTGTCGTGCTCCGGCTGGACGATTTCGCGCCGGAAGGCTGGGCGACCGTCTGCAGTGTGCGAAATGCGATTGCGCGGTTCCGCGCAACGGGGAAGCGAGTCGTGGCGTATGCCGATGAATTCTCGAATGCCACGTACTTCCTCGCCACCGCCGCCGATCAGATCACATTGCCGCCCGGCGGCGGGTGGAACGTCTTCGGCCTCCGGCTGGATCTCATCTTTCTCAAGGACGCGCTCGACGCTTATGGCATTCAGGCCGAAGTGGTAAACGTCGCGCCCTACAAGACCGCCGGCGACACATTCGCCCGTTCGGACATCTCGCCAGAACACCGGGAGATGCTCGACTGGATACTCGACGGCCAGCATGAGGAGATCGTCAGCGCGATCGCGGCCGGGCGCAGGATGGAAGCCCGCAGAGTGCGCGAACTGATTGACTCGGCTCCCAAGCTGGCTCACCAGGCGATGGCCGATGGATTGGTTGACGCGGTGTGCTATTTTGACGAGTTGCCCGTCTTGTTGGACGCGAAGACAGACGAAGGCAAACGGAACGGAGGAAAGAGAGGCAAGAAGAACAAAGCAGAGCCAGGCGCCAAGTTCGTGACGTGGAGGGCGGCCAACCGGCTGTTGGTTCGGCCGTTGCGCTGGCGATCGGGCAAGTCAATCGCGGTCATCACTCTCGAGGGCACGATCATTCCCGGCAAAAGCCAGCGCCTGCCCATCCCTCTTCCCCTGCCATTCGTCGGCAACGCGATGGCCGGGTCGGAGTCGGTGGCGCAAGCATTCCGCCGGGCTGAGAACGACGACGCTTTTGCGGCGATTGTCTTCCACGTGGATTCGCGCGGCGGCGCCGCGGGCGCATCGGACTCGATCTGGCGAGAGGTGGCGCGCGTTCGGACGAAGAAGCCGGTGGTCGTCTATATGGCGAACTATGCTGCTTCCGGCGGCTACTACGTGTCAGCCGGGGCCAACTGGATCGTCGCCCAGCCGCTTACGGTCACAGGCTCGATCGGCGTCATCATTTTGAAATTCGTCGCCGCCGGCCTCTTCGACCGATTTCGCGCCCGGCAAGTGCATCTTGAGCGCGGGGCGCACGCCGGCTTGTTCGGCAGTGACGCGCCGTTCGGCGACTCAGGTCGTCCGGTGGTTCAAAAAATGATCGACGAGTTGTATCGGCAGTTCAAGCGAATCGTCGTTGATGGGCGAAACATGGAAGAGGCCAAGCTGGACTCGATCGCCGGGGGCCGAGTGTGGCTGGGCAAACAGGCCCTGACTCACGGCCTCGTCGATCAGATAGGCGACTTGAGGGTGGCTGTCGAGAAGGCACAGGAACTTGCCGAACTCAAGCCCGACGACTGGACGCCGCCGGTGTGGGTCGGGTCGGGCAAAGGCGGATTGCTTCCGCCTCCGTTCCCGACGCAGAGTTGGGCCGACGTGATGGGATTGGTCGCCGCGCTGGTGAAAGAGAAAGCGTGGATGATCGCGCCGTTTGAGGTGGAGATTAAATGAGCTTATGCGCGCTCGGCGTGGATTGTCAAATCCACGCCACCTGTTCTGCCGGATTTGACAATCCGGCTCGACCGGCATCCCCTTTGCTCGGCTTGGATTGTCACATCAGGCGGGAGCTCTTGATCCATGTCCCGCCCTATTGCGAAAACTTCCGCACATCGTCAACTGGAATAATACACGAATGAAAGTGATTCGGCATGGCGACAAAGCAGAAAAGCAGCAATCGTTTCTGAGCGCGGAAACAATCGAAGGTGTCCACCAGCATGCGCTTCACAACGGCACGCTTGAAGACATGAGCATAGTCAACGGCTTTGGTTGTGACAAAATAGAGGTGCTCGGGAACGAAGTTGGGACGCCAGTTTGACAATCGAAGCCTCTCATGTTGTCTCGAGTCTAATCTGGTCGCGGCGGATGGTCACATCCGTCGCGTCGAGCCCCAGACGCCGGATTTGGCAATCCGGCGCGAGCGATCTTTGCTTCCCCGTTCTACTGCGGCCGGTGATTCCGTATGAACTCGATCGGGTCGATGTAGTTCGCTCGCAGATCGGCCAGTTTCGTCCCCGGCCATTGACCGGCATTGCCTAAAAGAATGTTGGTCGGCGAGAGGTCGAAGTGCAAGTGATAGTTACCGTTAGACCCGCCGGAACTGCCCACGACTGAAATCTGCTGGCCGCGCGTCACTCGCTGTCCGACGCTGACGATGATCCCCTCGACGTGGGCGTAGCGCGCGCAGACTTTCGTCCCGTCGGGCGTGGGGTCATGCTCGATGACAATGATGTTGCGCCAGTAGTCACCCACGCGCTCGGCGAAGGCGACGCGGCCTGAAGCGACAGCATATACCGGCGAGCCGCGATCGAGATTGAAGATCGGCTCATTGAGATTTAGGTCGGCGCCGGTGTGATAGGCGAGCGCGCCCGTGCTGTCGTGGTATTGCTGGGCGTAGCCGCTGTTCGGATACCAGGCGTCTTTCCATAGGCCCGGCCAGAGACGCGGACTGCGTCGCTCCGCGTCGTTGCCGACCGGCGCATCGAAGCCGTCGGCCACACCCTCCGGCACTGGCAAGGGACGGGGCACCGGCCGCCAGCGGATCGCGGAAAAGGCGATCCAATGCGGCGGGTCCTCGAGGGTGTAATCTACCAGGTTGACACGTCCGCTGTCGGCCCCCATAGCGGACGGATCGAGTTCGAACTGCCCGAGGCTGGCCCACTGATCGAAGTAGATCGATTGGTCGAGCGAGACCTTGCGCTCCAGTCGCCGACCGTTCTGGTAATAGGTGATGTAGTATTCGGCGGCTTCGGTGTCGGCGCGCGCCGATGGAATGAAGACCTCGATCGCGTAGCGCCCTGGCGCAGTGATTGGCGGATGATAGCCGGCGTAGACCATGTTGAGGGGCGAGGTTGGCTTGTATCGCACCGTCCAGCCGTGGATGTCCACGAACTCCTGCCAGGCTTGATCGGGCGGAAGTTCCTGATACTGCCCTTCGTCGTAGCCCGGCTGGCCGGGACGGACAATAACGGCGCCGTCCTTCGTCGGATCGGGATCAGCCGATGCGGTCGTGCCGCCGCCCTCGGTGGCGGTGACAGTCTGTGGGCGTTGCACCGATCTGATCGCGGCGAACTCCTGCGGGCCGATTGTGCCCAGGCGAAAATACGAAATGCCGACCGCGCCTTTCTGGAAAGCGTAGTTGCCGGCGTCGGCCATCTCATTGGGCGGCGTGCCGTCAAATGCCTGGAGCATCGGCGCCACAGGTTTGCCATAAGCCGATGTCGCGGCGAAAGCGTTATCCAGCGCGCTGCGCGGGACGACGCCGAAGAGCGTGTGATAGACCATCGGGTGCAGGCTCTGGACGTACGGCAGCCACTCCTCGATGTAGATGTGCTTCGGGTGCTGACCGCGCGCGTCGAAGTTCAGCGCCAGATGAAAGTCGGCCGGGATGCTGGCGCGAATCGTCTGGATCAATTGTCGAGCCGCTGCCGCGCCGCCCGAGAAGTATCCCGCGCCGTCCTCGACGTCGAGCAGCATGGATTTGATGCCGGAGACTTTGCAGGCTTCGATCACGCGCTGGGCCTCGCCCATGAGATCGGCGCCGTTGAGCACGCACCAGGCGTGAATCTGAATGCCGGCGGCGCCGGCGGTGTTGACCCAACCGGCTAAACTGGCCGGGCCGGACACCGTGAGGGCAGGATTGACCGAGTCGAACGCGGCCTGCCACTTCGCGCCGTCGCTGGTCTTCACGAAGAGCGCGGTCATGTTTGGCGCGTACGTCTTGATCGTGTTGACTAGCTCGCCGATTGATTTCTCGCCGACCGATTTGCCGGTCCAGAACACACCGGCGATAGTTGTGTCGTAGGGTGTTGCCATAGCATCTCCTGTGGGTTCCGGGATAGTATAGTCAAGAGAGGCCGGAAGACAAGCTGAGCTGCAATCAATTACTGCCGGAGGCGGGCAATCATGAATCAGAAAAGGTCGGGTTACGTGGTTTACTCGTTGTTGTTGACCGGCTTTCTTTCGGCGGCCTTCGTCGCCGGTTACTACACCCGCGCGAGAGTCGAACGAGCTGCGGCAGGACAGTTTCCCCTGGTGGCCGAGGTTCGCGGCATTCTGCGCGTGCAATTCATTGGCGATGTCCCGGACGACACCACGCTGGAGTATGGAGCCGTCCGCGGCATGGTGGCCGCGCTGAAAGACCCGTATACAATCTTTGTCGAGCCGCCGGCGCACGAACTGGAGACGAACAACCTGCTGGGCACGTTCGGGGGCATCGGCGCCGAACTCAGGTACAATGAGGGCGGCCAAGTCATACTGGCTCCCTTCCCCAATCTGCCGGCTGCGCGCGCCGGGATAGTGGAAGGCGACATCCTGTTGGCGGTGGATGGCCGGTCGATACCCGCCGGGATCGGACTCGACGAAGTAAGCGCGTTGATTCGCGGACCGGTCGGCACTGAGGTGACTCTGACCGTCCGGCGCGGCCAGGAGGCTCCGCGCGATGTGACGTTGAAGCGCGAACAGTTCGAGATCCCCTCGGTCACTTGGCGGCAGGTGGACGGGCGCCCGACACTCGGCGTCATCGCCATCAACCGCTTCAGCGACCGAACGCCGGACGAAGTGAAGAGCGCCTATGACGATCTGACGGCGCGGGGCGTCACGCACTTGATTCTCGATCTGCGGGATAATAGCGGCGGGCTGCTCGATGCCTCGATCAAAGTGGCAGCTGAATTCCTGGACGGCGGCGGCGTGGCCTTTGAGGATCGCAGAAACGCCGTTGAAAAGGAGTTCTCTGCTCCGGGCAAAGGCTTTGCCGCCGCAATGCCGCTGGTCGTCCTTGTCAATCACGGCACGGCGAGCGCAGCAGAGATCGTCGCCGGTGCGCTGAGTGACCGAGGGCGCGGCCCGTTGATCGGCGAGAAGACCTATGGCAAAGGTTCGGTGCAGTTGGTCTTCGATCTCTCGGACGGGTCGAGCGTTCACGTCACTGCGGCGCGCTGGTATACGCCGGCGCGTCAGGCGATCGACGGCCGCGGCCTGACGCCGACGATTGAAGCGCCCGCCCGAAACGGCGCGAGCGATCCGCAGATGGATCGCGCGGCGCAGTATTTACTGACAGGCGAATAACGACGTCTGACGCATGGCACAGATCAACGCGAAAGAGGGAATCAAAGTCGTCGCCACGAACAGGAAGGCGACGCACGATTACTTTATCTCCGACCGGTTCGAGGCGGGCCTGGTTCTGCGCGGCAGTGAGATCAAGTCGATTCGCGCCGGGCGGGTAAATCTGCGCGAGAGTTACGTGCGCGAGGAGCGCGGCGAGATGTGGCTGGTGAACGCGCATATTGCCGTGTACGATCCGGCCAGCCGCGACAACCATGCTCCCACCCGCCCGCGCAAGTTGCTCCTGCACCGCAAAGAGATAGCCAGACTGCTCGAGAAGGCCCAGCAGAAAGGCCTGACGATTGTGCCGCTGCGCCTGTATCTGTCAAAAGGCAGGGCGAAAATCGAAATCGCGCTTGCCAAAGGCAAGAGACAATACGATAAGCGGCAGGCGATGGCCAAGCGCGACAGCGACCGTGAGATCGCCCGCGCGTTGGCAGCAAAGAGCAAGTGATGGAAACCGCGCCACGCTCCATTGCGGCCGCCAATCGCTTGCCGGAGGCCGCGAAAGAAAAACTCTACGGCTCGATATTTCCCCCTGCCCTGCTCGAACGCTTTCACATTCATCCTTCGAAGTTCTGCGACGATCACGGAAATTCACTGCTGACCCTCAATGGGTCTGCCGCGTCCGCCTCGGTCGAGATCGATTTGCGGCCGTCGCCTGGCTTCCCCGACCCGCTCGTCTATGCCCACCTCGCCGACACGATGAATAATCAAATCATCGTCCTTCTGTTCGTCGTCAACGATCCGGCCTCGCCGCGCTTTGACGTGGACCGGTTGCCCGACGGAACGAAAACGCAGTTCGGTACATTGGCGCGGAACGTGCCGGCGGAGATGGCGGCGCTGGAGGCCGGCCTGGCGCCGGGCCAGGTGCGACGCGGCCTCAGGATTCTCAAGGATGCGATCTGTGCGTTCGAAGGATTCATCTCCGCGTTTGGCCGCGAAATGTACTTCGTCGAGCCGCTGACTTATCACAACGCGATCGCCTTCGAACGCTACGGATTCGCATATCAGCAAGGCAAGCGGTGGATGGAAAGCCTGAACACGCGCTTCGCACCCGGCGGAGATATTGTCGCGCGCCTCGACGGCTCGACTCCTTTTCGAAGGCCTGGCGCCGAGCGATCGATTCGTGGGCGCAGTTGGGCGATTCACGACGGCATTCTCGGCGAGCCTTACACTGGCGTCCATATGTACAAAATGGCGGGGAAGATGGCCGGCGCTGCCACCTATCCCGATGCTGTGTGGTGAGGTCACGATGGGTATAGCGCAAAAGTGTCGGCGGGCAGCACTACAGCGAATTGGGGAATCATGGCCAAACTGATTCGCATAGCCTCTATCGCTAAGAGAGAAAATCGAATATCATTTTTCGGCTAACCTTACTGGCTACTCGAATGAACTTACGGAACGGCCAACACTTCGCGTGGCTGGTGTCATCAACGCTATTCGGGCAAGGGGCCAACCATGACGCTTCGATCCGATTCGACGGAACGCCAAACGCGCGTGACAGCTAATCACGGATCTCGCCTCACGAAACATTCTCTCCCCGATCGGCCGCCCGTGCTCTTGAGGCGGCAGAGGCTGCTCGACTTCCTGCATCAGAACATCAACCGCAAACTTGTGTTGGTCGCGGCGGCGGCTGGCTACGGCAAGACCTCACTCGTCGTGGACTTCGCGCGCGACACCGACTTCCCCGTCGCCTGGTGTGCGCTCGACGAGACCGACCGCGATCTTACGGTTCTCGCCGCCGACCTGGTCGCCGCGATGCGCGGCCCCTTCCCAAATTTTGGTGAAGCGTTGCAAGCCCTGCTTGGTGAGTCGGGCCGCCCGGCGCACGTTGAGCAATTGGCCTCGGCGTTCGCGCGAGGGATCGAAAGCAGTATTGACGGCTACTTTGTCCTGTGCCTCGACGACTATCACGTCGTGGAGGACGTGGAGTCTGTGGGCCGCTTCTTTACAAAATTGCTTGAGGTCCTGCCGGAGCAAGCCCACCTTTTGATCGCCAGTCGTACCATCCCACCGTTTCCGATCGCGCCGCTCGCTGCCCGCCAGGAGATCGCCGGACTGAGCGAAGAGCAGCTTCGTTTCACGCCGGCCGAAGTGCAGGCCCTGTTGCGGCTGCGCAACGACGTCGTCGTTCCCGATTCAGAGGCAGAACAACTGACGGCGGACGCCGAGGGTTGGATTACCGGAATTCTGCTCACGAGTCATTTGATGTGGCAAGGGCTGGTTGCGACCTGGCTTCGCGCACGCCAGGCCGACGCGCCGGTGTACGACTATCTCGCCGATGAAGTCCTCGCCGGCCAACCTGCCCCACTGCGACAGTTCTTGCTGGAGTCGGCCGTGCTGCCCGAAATGGATGCTGAGTCGTGCGACGCGGTTCTCGGTCGGCGTGACAGCGCCGACATGCTGAGGCAGGCCGAAGCACAGCGGTTGTTCATAAGCGGAATCGGCGACGAGCATCGCGCGTTCCGCTATCATCACTTGTTCCGCGAGTTCTTGCTCGCCCGACTCAAATCAGCCGCGCCAGCCCGCTTGCGTGAAATTCAGAAGCGCGCCGGTCAGTGGTACGAATCGCAGGGCTGGCCCGAAACCGCCATCACCTTCTATCTCGCGGCCAGCGACACCCGGCGCGCGGTCGTCATCGCCGAGACCAACGCGGAAGTGATGTTCCTAGCCGGTCGGCACGAAACACTCCGGCGCTGGGGTGAGCAATTGGCGGCGATCGCCCTGGAGGCGCCGACGCTTCACTGCTGTCTTTCGAAAGTAAGTGCCAACGGAGGCGATTTGGCCGGCGCGGTCAAAGCCCTCGGGTT
>JACQED010000527.1 GCA_016200785.1 Chloroflexota bacterium | reverse complement strand
CCGAGCTCCCACGCGGCGCGGACGCGGCGGCGCTCGGCCCCGCCCAATTGACGCTGACATCGCTCGCCGACGATCTGCGCGTGACGCTGTCCCTCGCCCCTGGCCGCCTCGGCGCGAATCAGTTCAACGTGACACTCACCGACGCCGCCGGCCGGCCGCTTACAACCGGCGCGACTGTGAGCCTGCGTTTTGTCTCGCAAGATCGCCCCCTCGGATCGCGCGAGGTGCTGCTGGACGCGCAAGGCGACGGCAGTTACGCAGTGACCGACGCCGCGCTCGGCCTTGCCGGCGCATGGCAGGTCGAAGTCGCCGTGCGCCGCCCCGGCGCGTACGACGCTTTCGCGCCGTTCAACCTTTTCGTCGGCGCCGATGGTCGCATCGCCGGAGCGCGAGGCGGCGCGTCGGGCGTCGGACAAATCTTCCTCGCGTTCTCAGGTTTGATCGCCGGCTTCGCATTGGTCGCCGGCGCGACGGGATGGGCCATTGTCGTCGGTCGCGCGGCGCGGAGTCGGTGGGCGTACTACACGCTGCTCGTCCCCTCGCTCATTGCCGCGCTCGTCGGCGCGAATCTTCTGCGTCGATTTTTTTTCGAGACGACGCCCGGCGCTCTACTCGTGAATCCGTACCCGCCTGATTCGGCTTCGCTTGCGGCGGGGCAGGCGATCTATCAAGACAAGTGCGCGGATTGTCACGGAGAAACCGGGAGGGGCGATGGGCCGAAGGCTGCCGGCTTATCGCCGCGCCCGCCGCAAGATTTCCGAAAGAGCCGCGCGTCGCGGGCGAGCGACGGCGATCTCTTCTGGTGGATAAAATTCGGCGTCGCGGCGACCGACATGCCGGCTTATCGCGCCACGCTCGACGACGAGGAAATCTGGCACGTGGTCAATTATCTGCGGAGCCTCGGCGCGGGCGTCAGCCTCGCCGGATCGGTCGAGGGCGTTCCCACGAATGCGCCGACAGCCACGCCTCTCGGCGGCCCTCTGCCTGCGTCGGGTCAAAGCGATGAGAATGCGCTGGCGTTTCTGGATCAAATCGAGATCGCCATGAACGCGCTCAAATATCTGCGCGAGACTCAAATCGTTCGCGACGACAGCGGTCGGTCGGTGACGTACACTTACCAATACGCCGCGCCCGATCGCGCCTCGCTGACCGCGTCCATCGGACAAGAGATGATCGCCATCGGATCGATTCAGTATTACCGCTCGACCGGTGGCGCGTGGCAGAAGGCCGATCGCGCCGAGCCGTTTGCCTTTCCCCCTCAACATGGCTATACTCAAAATGCCGTCGGCGCGCGGTACGAGGGATCGGGCACACTGGATGGCCGCCCGGTTGAGATCGTCGCCTTTGCCGACTCGACTGCGCCGGTCGCCTACCGCCTGTGGGCGGACGCAGCGACCCGGCGCATTTTGCAAATGGCGATGGAAGCGCCGAACCACCACATGCTGGTGCGCTTCGATCGATTCGACGTGCCGGTGACTATAGCGCCTCCGGAGGGCCGATGAATCAGATCGCCGGAACCCGTTACTACAAATGGCTTGCCGGCTTTGCCGCCGTCGCGCTAATAGCCGGCCTCATCGTCGCCCCGCGCCTCCTGCCAAATAATAGCGGCTCCCGTCCGCGCATCACGTTCGCGCAAATGCAGGCGCAGGCCGACGGCGGGCTTACTGCCCACTGGGACGAGCAGACCGGCGTCCCCGACTTCCTGACCGGCCCCATTCCCTATCGCCTCACCAGCGCCGAGCGCGCCGACCCGCGCTCTGCGGCGATCGGCGTTCTCTCGCGTTATCGCGAATTGTTCGCCATGCGCGACCCGGCGCGCGAATTGGTCGTGACGCGAGTCGAGAACGACGCTCGCGGCGGGCAGACGCTCGTCCGGTTGCGTCAGGTCTTCGAGGGCCTGCCGGTGTTCGGCCAGACGCTGCTCGTCCATATCGACTCACAGGCGATCGTCGGCATCAACGGCCACTACGTGCCGGGGATTGACGTGCCGACGCAAGCCGCGGTGACGGCGGAGAACGCCACGACCGCCGCGCTGAAGGCGGCGGAAAGTGAAATGCCGGCCGCAACGGCCCCGGCTGAGTTGCTCGTCTTCGTCGGCGACGATGGCAGGGCAAACCTCGCCTGGAAGATTCCACTGAAGACGCTCAAGCCATACGACAAACTGGCGTATTTCATTGACGCGCAGAAGGGCACGGTCCTTCACGTGATGCCGTTGCTCGACGGCGACAAGTATCGCAAAATTTACGACGCGCAGTTGAAAGAAAATCTGCCGGGCAGGCTGCTGGCGCAGGAGGGCGAAGTGCCGCGCGATCAGGCCGGCGCCGCCGCCTATCAATTCACCGGCCAGACTTACGATTACTACAAGAACACTTTCGGGCGCGACTCGTACGACGACCACGGCGGAACCATCGTCGCCATCGTCCACTTCCCGGAACTGGGAAACTCTCACTGGGACGGCGACAGCCAGGTGCTGGCTTTTGGCGACGCCGACAATTACCTGACCGACAAGTCCGACGCCTTCGCCAACGACATCGTCGCGCACGAAATGACGCACGCCGTCACGCAGTTCAGCGCCGGGCTGATTTACGAAGCGCAGTCCGGCGCGCTGAACGAGTCGTTCTCCGACGTGTTCGCCGTGATGGTCGATCGCGAAGACTGGCACTTGTTCGAGGACAACACCGCTTCGCCGCCGGTGCCCCGCCCGTGGCTGCGCGACATGGAAGACCCCAGCCTGGGCGGCAACTACAATCGCAACGATCCGTTGAACAGCCTCGGCCAGCCGACGACGATGGCCGACTACGCCAACCTGCCGGTCAAGCGCGACACCGACTGGGGCGGGGTGCACGTCAACAGCGGCATCCCCAACCACACGGCCTTTCTCGCCGCGCAGTCCAGCAGCCGCGAAGCCGTCGAACAGATTTGGTATCGCGCGCTGACCGTCTACCTCACCGAGAAGTCGAAATTTGGCGATTTTGCCTTGGCGCTGGCGCAATCGGCGATCGACTTGTATGGCGCGAACAGCCGGGAGTACAAGGCTGTGCTGGCCTCCCTGCAGGCGGAAGGCCTCGCCACGACCGGCGGGGCCGCCGGGCCGACGCCCATCCCGCCGACGTCTGCGCCGCGCGCGCCCGCCGCCCCCACGCCGACGCCGGCCGTCTCCGCCGGCTGTAATCAATTGGTCGGCAATGGCGGTTTCGAAGGCGCGCGCAGTGAACCGTGGGTCGAGATCACGGCTCTGCAAGTCCCCATCATCGGCGCCGACTTTCCGCGCACCGGCAAGAAGAGCGCGTGGCTCGGCGGAACCGACGAGGAGTCT
>JACQED010000546.1 GCA_016200785.1 Chloroflexota bacterium | reverse complement strand
CGCAGGCTTTGCCACGACCGCCACGCGATGACTGTTGTCGGTGTACGGCCAGCAGATCAGCAGTGTGAGGCGCACGTCCGAGGTGGGGTTGAAGTAGGCGAGGTTGGCCGCCCGCTGGTCGGGCGTGATGCCGGCCTCTTGAAAGATCGTCGCGCTTTCGACGACGTAGCGCCACACTTGCGCGCTGGTGCTGACTTCGACGAGGTCGCCCGCTTTGAGTTCGCTAAAGCGCCGGAACACTTCGCCGAGGATGTTGTTGTGGCCGTAGATCACCGTGTTGCCGACCGTCCCCGGCGGCGCGCTGCTCACCAAAAAACCGGCGGCGTAGCCGGGTGAGTCGTACACGGCACTGTCGCCCTCCAGATGCCAACCGACGGAGACAATCGGCGTATCTACGCCGATCGCGGCGATACGGAGTTGGGTCGGCAGGTTCGGCCCGATGGCGCTGGCGGCGAGCGAAGCCAGGCCGGGGTCGGGCGGCTGCGAGACGAAGCCCGACAACGCGGCGGTCACCAGAACCTGAGCCAGTGTGGTCGAAGCCGGCGTGCTGGTCGGCAGAGGCGGAAGAGTCGCGGTGTTCTCAGGCCTCGGCAGAGAGGTGAAAGTCGGAAAGGGCGAGGGGCCTAATATTACAACGAGACTTCGTATTACTACGAGATTTTAACAGTTATACTCATTGGCGATATCCGAAACAAGGAGATCGCCATGAGGAAAAACAGCAAGCGAATAGCACGGCCGTTGAGCCTGCCGCCCGCCAGCGGGCGCAAGCCTCGGCACAGACTGACCGCGCGCGATGTGATCGCGAGCGCCGAAGAGTTCACGGCATTCACCCAACACTTTGTGGAGGTGTTTGACCGCCGCGAACAGCAACACTGGTCGGTCTTTTATCTGTGCGGCCAGTTGGCGAATCTGGCCCGCAAGACCATTGAGCCGATGGTCCTGGAACTGTACGGGCCGGACGCGAAAGCCGTGCGCGCTTTGCAACACTTCATCGGGCAAAGCGTGTGGCTGGCCGAGGCCATGATTGTGCGTGGCCAACAGTTGGTGGCGGCGTGGTTGAGCGAAGCCGACGGGGTGGTCATTGCCGACGGGAGCGGCTTTCCCAAGCAAGGCTCGGACTCGGTCGGCGTGGCGCGACAATACTGCGGTCATTTGGGGAAAGTCGCCAATTGTCAGGAAGGGGTCTTTCTGGTGTATGCCGGCCGGGGCGGTTACACATTTCTGGATGAGCGGCTGTACGTTCATCAGACGTGGTTCGGCGATGAGTATCGGGAACGCTGGCAACGCTGTGGCATTCCCGACGAGGTTGTCTTCCGCACCGAGCCGGAGTTGGCGTTGGAGATGATGGGCGGGCTGGTGCGCCGAGCCGTCGTTCCTTTTCGCTGGGTCACGGCCGACGAGCGTTTCGGCCAGAATCCAGCCTTTTTGCAGGGGATTGCGGAGTTGGGCAAGTGGTATCTGGCCGAAGTGCCCGCCGACACCCGCGTCTGGAAGCGTACCCCGCCGATCGAACCGCCCGGACGCGGCCCGTTGGGACGCCCCCGACTGCACCCGCGCGTAGCGAAAAGCGCGCGGCCATCGGAGCGGGTTGACACGCTGGCCAAGCACTTGCCGCGCTCGATGTGGAAGCGTTACCGGATCAAAGAGGGCAGCAAAGGCGCGGTGGTGGCGGACTTTGCGTTTCTGCGGGTGACGGCGGTGCGACACGGCTTGCCCGGGCCGCGCCAGTGGCTGGTCTTTCGGCGAAGCGTGACGGAGCCCGTGGAGACGAAGTCGTATCTGAGCAATGCGCCAGCGCAGTGTGCGCCCGGCGAGTTGGTGCGCGTGACTGGCTTGCGCTGGCCGATCGAAACCACGCTCAAAGAAGGCAAAGGGGAAGTCGGAATGGATCATTACGAAACACGCACCTGGCTGGGCTGGCATCATCATATGGCCCAAACGTTCATGGCGCATTTATTCCTGGCCCGGTTGCAACTGGTGTTCAAAAAAAAGTCCGGCGTTGACGATCGCTCAGGCGCGTCGGTTGATTGCCCAAGCGATTCAAGACGACGGCGAAGCCATCGACACCGTCGCGCTGATCGATTATCGCCAGTGGCGCAATCGCGCCGCCTATCGCTCTCATCGCAAACGCGCTCGTTCCCGCCGTCGTCAGCGGCGATCAGCGCCTAAAAAACGCGAAATCTCGTAGTAATACGAAGTCTCGTTGTAATATTAGGTGCGAGAAACCCCGCCAGCGAATCCGCCCCGGAAGTGTGACCGATGGACGTGAGAGCGAGCGTCGCCGACTTGAGCGCCGCCTCGT
>JACQED010000545.1 GCA_016200785.1 Chloroflexota bacterium | reverse complement strand
TGGGCAGTGTCACGCCGGCGGCCGACGGCTCGGTGACCATCACGATGACACAGGAGCAACTCACCTCACTCGTGGCGATCGAACTTGCCAAGAACCCCGACGCTCCGGTGAAAGACCCGCAGGTCATTCTCCACAGCGGCCAGATCGTATTCACCGGCACGCTTGACGCCCAGAGCTTGAAGGGCGACGCCGAGATCAAGATGACCGCCGCCGTTGACGAGAACGGTCAGCCTGACATCACAATTATCTCCGCCAAGATCGGCCCTCTGCCCATTCCCGACAGCCTCCTGCCGGGCATCTCGAAGGCCGTCAGCGACGCGCTGTTCAATCAGATCACGACGCAGGCCGGCACCAAGATCAAGCTCACCTCCATCACCATTGACGAAGGCACTATGACGGTGAAGGGGATGGCGGCGCAGTAGCCAACTCGGTCTCGGCCGGCGGAGCCGGCGGGGTGGGGGGCGTCGTTACCAGCTCGTCGAACGCCTCTTTAGCAAACCGGCTGGCCCTGATCTTGATTCTCGGTTTGCCGCGCAGGGCGAGGCCCATCGTCGTTTCGGCGACCTCGCGAATGGCGGCGGCGATCTCTTCGGCCTTCGCCGCCACGGCGATGCCGGGCCTGATCTCGGCCTCGATGTTCACTTCCACGTTCTTGCCGAAACTTCGCACGCGGGCTTTTGCCTTTTCCACGTCGGCCAGAGAATCGACCGCGAACTCCAGTCGCTCGACCAGCGTGTCGGTCATCACCTCGGCGCGTGCGCCTTCTGTTTTTCGCACCTGCACCGTGCGGTAGCTGGGTCTGCGGATTTCGAGCCACAGCCAGAACAACAGCCCAACGTCAATGGCCAGCCCGGCGAGGCCTACCACAACCCGGCCCGCGGGCAGAAGCCGATCGGCGTAACTCTTCAGGTTGGCAATCAATGTGCCGACGACCCCCAGCACTTCGGCCGGCGCCGCCGCCGCCAGCGACACAACGGCCAGCAGCGCGAGGACGATCAGGAGGATCAGGAGGCGGTTGAGAACGTTCATGGAGTCATTATACCATCGCGAATCGAATTTGCTCTTCTGCGATGCGGGGTTATAATTCGGTTTATGCCCGACCTGAGCGGACGCACCCTCGGCAAGTATCAAATCATCGAACGCCTCGGCAAAGGCGGCATGGCCGAAGTCTACAAAGCCTACCAGCCCGGCCTCGAGCGCTATGTCGCGATCAAGGTCCTCCTGCCGCACCTGGCCGATTCAGATGACTTCATCGGCCGGTTCCGCAGAGAGGCCAAAGCCGTCTCGAACCTCCACCACGCCAACATCGTTCAGGTTTTCGACTTCGACCTCGACGACGCGAACAATTACTACTACATGGTGATGGAATTCATTGACGGCGCGACCCTCAAAGATCGGCTGGCAGGACTGAGCCGCGCCGGGCAGACGATGTCCATCGCCGAAACGATTAGCTTCTTTGAAGGACTGCTGGCCGGCGTGGGATACGCCCACGCACAGGGCATGGTGCACCGCGACCTCAAACCGGCGAACGTCATGTTCGACAGGGCGGGCCGGCCCGTGCTCACCGATTTCGGCATTGCCAAGATGGTCGGCGCGGCGCGCTACACCGTCACCGGCGCCGTCGTCGGCACGCCGGCCTATATGAGCCCGGAACAATCCCAGGGCGCGCCCGGCGACGAACGCTCCGACATCTACGCGCTGGGCATCGTCTTATACGAGGCGCTCACCGGCCAATTGCCGTACGACGCCGACACGCCGCTTGCGGTGATGCTCAAACACATCAGCGAGCCGGTGCCCGTCTTGCGCCAATTCTCCTCCGACTTCCCCGAGGCGCTCGAAAAAGTCGTCTTGTGCGCCCTGGCGAAGAATCGCGACGACCGCTACCGGTCGGCGGCTGACATGTGGGAGGCGCTGCGGGCCATCCGCGATCAAGAAACCGGAATCGGTCATGCGTCCGTGATCCCCGCCACCTCGGAGAAGTCTCGCGCTCCGGCGCTGGCCGATCAGTCAACTCCGCCCGCGTCGGCCCCGCGCTCGCGAACGCAGGTTGCGCCCCTTGCCGCGGAACTCGACCGACGTGCAGTCGGGGAGGCGCGTCCTGTGGCTTTGAAGCCGCGCCTGCAAGTGCCCCGATATGTGTGGTTTGCGTCGCTGGCCGTCATCGTGGCGTTGGTCGGTGGCTTGCTGTATTTCAACGCCAACTTCTCGACCGGCGCCGTTGCCGCGATGACGGCGCAAGCTCAGGTGCAAGTTCAGACCGGCGATTATCAACTCGCATTGAAGACCTTTAACGAGATCCTCGACCGCCAGCCGAATTACGTCCCGGCGATTCTCGGACGCGCCAAAGCCTACGTGGGCCTCGGCCAGCCCGACGTGGCACTGAAGGAAGTCGAACGCGCCGTGACCCTCGCGCCGAACGATCCGGGGGCGCGCGTCGCGCGCGGCCGATACACACTTCTCTACACCAGCGGCCCCGACGTGGCGGCGGTGATGAAAGATTTCGACAAAGCGATCGAGCTCGATCCCGCATCGGGTGAGGCCTATCTTGCGCGCGGCTGGGCGATCTTGAAGTTCGAGAACAACGCCGCTGGCGCGCTGAACGATCTGCGCGCGGCCGTCCGGTTGAACCCGTCCGACGCCGAAGCGCATCGCACGCTGGCGAACGCGCTCTATGCGACGAAGGACTACGAGACGTCGGTGGCCGAGTACGAACAGGCTATCAGACTCAAGGCTGACGATCCAGATTACTATGTCGAAAGCGCGATCGCCCGATACGCCCTCGCCGATCTTTTCAACGGCATCCGGGACCTGGACGGGGCCATCAATCTGAAACCACAGCAGGCCGAGCACTACGCGATGCGCGCTTTTCTATACTACGAGCGCACTAAGTATGGCGAGGCCAGCGCGGACGTGGACAAATCCCTCCAACTGAACCCCGGCAACCCGGCGGCGCTGTACGTCCGCGCGCTGACCAACTATCAATTGGCCGATTACGATCTGGCGATGAAAGACTTCGACGCGGTCTCGAAGCACCCGCCGTACGAATACAACTGGCCTTTCCTTTCACTTGAGAACATCCACGAAATCAATCTCGATAGGGCGATCACCTTGCAAGAGATGGCGGGCCGCGAGGCCGAGGCGCGCGCGGCCTACGACGCCTGCGTCGCCGCCAACCCGGATTGGTTCGCCGCCTATTACTACCGGGGCTACTACCTCGCCAACCACGGCGAGCCGCAGGCGGCGCGCCCAGACCTCGAACGCGCCCTCGAACTCGCGCCCGACGAAGATTGGCGCAACCTCGCGCTCAAGCAGTTGCAAGCTATCAAGTAACACCAACGCAAAACGGGCGGGGAGGAGGCTCCAGCCGCCCGTGTTTGTGTCTTGCCCAGCAGTGCGGTGGTTCGTGCCCGCCTGAGGCTACTTCTTCAGCATCCGCGTGTCAATATAATTGACCGCCTCGCCGACCGTGGTGATCTTCTGGGCATCTTCGTCAGAAATCTCGCCGCCGAATTCTTCCTCGAAGGCCATGATCAACTCGACCAAATCAAGCGAGTCGGCTTCCAACTCTTCACGGAAGCGCGCCTCGGGGGTAACTTTGGCGGCGTCCACGCCGAGAAGATCGACGATGATTTTTGAAACACGTTCTTGAGTGTCTGCCATGAGAAATCCTCCTGATGCTAAGTGTTTGCCTGCCGGACTGTGGCGCAATGGCCCCATTCTATAGAGTCCGTCCGGTCTGTCAAGCGGGCGCGGTTTGACAAGCCCACACGCGGCTGGTAATATCGCCACTCACGGTATGGAACACCGTCCTATGGCAGAAGTTACGGGCACCGCCTCCCGCAAGGCCGACCACATCCGCATCAACCTCGAGGAAAACGTCCAGTTTCCGAGCGTGACGACAGGCCTCGAACGCTATCGTTTCGTCCACCAGGCTCTGCCCGAAATTAACCTCGCCGACGTCGATCTGAGCGCCCGCGTTTTCGGCAGGCTCCTGCGCGCGCCGCTATTGATTTCTTCGATGACCGGCGGAACCGAACGCGCTCGAACGATTAATCGAACTCTGGCCGCCGCGGCCCAGGCGGCCGGCATTGCCATGGGCCTCGGCTCACAACGCGCCGCCATCGAGCGGCCCGAACTGGCCGAGAGTTATCGCGTTCGCGACGTTGCCCCGGACATTCTGCTCTTCGCCAACCTCGGCGCGGTGCAATTGAATTACGGTTACGGCCTCGACCACTGCCGCCGCGCCGTCGAGATGATCGGGGCGGACGCGCTCATCCTTCACTTGAACGCGCTGCAAGAAGCCGTGCAGCCGGAGGGCGACACGAATTTTGCCGGCTTGCTGGGAAAGATTGAGACGGTCTGCCGCGGCCTCCAGGTGCCGGTGATCGCCAAAGAGGTCGGTTGGGGATTCTCAGAGAAAGCCGCGCGGCAACTGGCCGAGGCGGGCGTGGCGGCGATCGACGTGGCAGGCTCCGGTGGAACGTCGTGGAGTCAAGTGGAGATGCACCGAGCGAACGATTCGGCGGCGGCACGCGTCGCCGCCGCTTTTGCCGATTGGAGCATCCCCACCGCCGAGGCGATTCAAAACGTGCGCGCCGCCGCGCCGAATGTGGCGATCATCGCCTCCGGCGGCCTGCGCGATGGCCTCGACGCCGCCAAGTGCATCGCGCTCGGCGCGTCCCTGTGCGGCCTGGCAAGCCCCTTTTTGAAAGCCGCCGCCGAGTCTGAGGACGCCGTCGCCGCAGTCATCGCCGAACTGAGTCGTGTCCTGCGTATCGCCATGTTTGCCGCTGGCGCGGCGGACATCGCCGAACTACAGAGGACTGCTCTGGTCGAGGTGTATTGATCCATCACGTCTGAAAACCACAAAGATACGAAGGCACGAAGGTCACGACGTAGTTCTTGGTGTCTTCGTGCCTTCGTGGTATCCTCCGCTGATGCCTCTCGCTACTCTCTTCTCCCGTTACTTACCCGCGATAGAAAATGAACTCCGCGCGGTTGTGGCAGGCGGCGACCCGGCGCTCGCCGAATTCTACGAGATGCTCAATTATCATATGGGCTGGGTCGAACACGGACAGGGGCCGGTAGTTAGCGGCAAACGCATTCGCCCTCTGCTCACCCTGCTCACCTGCTCGGCCGCCGGCGGCGCGGCGGAACGCGCACTGCCGGCGGCGGCGGCCGTCGAATTCATCCACAACTTCTCGCTCATCCACGACGACATTCAAGACAACAGCCCCGAACGACGCGGACGCCCGACCGTGTGGAAGTTGTGGGGCCAACCGCAAGCCATCAATGCGGGCGACGCGCTGTTCACTCTCGCTCATCTCGCGCTTCAGCGTCTGGCAGAGCGCGGTCATTCCGCGCAGACATCGCTCATTGCCATGAGCCTCCTCGACGAGACTTGTCTCCGGCTCACTCAGGGCCAGCATCTCGACATGGCCTTCGAAAGCCGCGAGTCCGTCACGGTCGCCGATTATATGCAGATGATCGAAAGCAAGACCGGCTCGCTGATAGCCGCCTCGGCCGAACTCGGCGCGCTGTGCGCCGGAGCAGACGAAGCGGCCCGTGCCCAATACCGTGCCTTTGGCCTGTGCCTCGGCCTCGCCTTTCAAGTGCGCGACGACATCCTCGGCATCTGGGGCGACAGCGCCGTCACCGGCAAATCGGCGGCGACGGACATCGTGACGCGCAAGAAAAGTCTGCCGATCGTTTACGGCCTTGAGCGAAACGAGAGTCTGCGGCGGCTGTACGCACCCGAGTGCAATGGCGGCGGATCGGTGGGCGAGATCGTGCGCGCGCTTGAAGTGACAGGCGCGCGAGATTACGCCGAGGCCGAAGAGGGCCGCTTGAGCGAGACGGCGCTGACGCATCTCGCAGAGGCGAAACCGGAGGCCGAGGCTGCCGTGAGTCTGAGGCAGTTGACCGGGGAGTTGTTGGGGAGGCGGCAGTAGCCGTCTACGGATACGTGCTGTTCCAGAACCAGTTGTAGCTGAAGAACCCCGTTGCGCTCTGCAGGCGTATCGCAATCTGCCGTGCGCCGCGCAAGTTGGCCGGGATGTTGTACGTCGCCGTGAACGTCCCACCGGCCCCCGAGTTCGTGCTGCCGACCGACGTTCCGTTCACGCCGTGCGTGCCCATCGCGCCCATCAATACTTCGAACGTCTGAGTGGCGGGAAAGTTCGCGGTACGGATCGTGGCCGATCGATCTGCGGCTACGCCGACGATCGTGAAGGTGGGGGTGGCGGTGGTGACCGCGGTGACGGTTCCGGGGATGCACAGGCTTTGCCCGATGTAGATCAGATTCGCGTTGGCAAGGCCGTTCGCCGACTGAATGCTCGGCCAGCCGACGCCGTGACGCAGGCCGATGGCGGACAGCGTGTCCCCGGCCCTCACAGTGTAATAGGACGCGCACCCGGAAGCGGCGGCGCGCCCCGCAAGTGTTGCGGACAAGATCAGCGCAAGCGCGATCGAGATAAGTCGCTTCATTTCGTTCCTCCCGCTCACCGCGTTAAGCAGGGCGCCCTCAGTTCATTCGCTTCACTCAGTATATATCCATCTGTCTCGGAATGGAATAGGCCGGTTCGGAGTTTGACCGGTTTCGCGTCGAGTACCTCCACCCCCTCTCATACTCTCCTCACCCGTTTTACATCCCGTTTACCCCGCGCTCATACCTTGCTCGCGGCTAGCCAGTACGCTGAGGCCGATATTTCGCAAAAGGATCGCCAAATGCAGACATCGGCCTATCTTCCATCGAAACTTTCGCCCGAGGACACCAGCGGCATCCACCGCCGCAACGCCGAGGACATTGTGCCCCGCACGCTGAGTACGGCGCTGGCGCTCAGCCTGATTGTTGCGCTCGCCGCCTTTCTGCGCTTTTACCACCTCGGCGCGTCAGGCTACGGCAATGAATACTACGCCGCGACGGTCAAGTCCATGCTGACCTCGTGGCACAATTTTTTCTACGCCGCCTTCGAGCCGGGCGGATCGGTCACGGTGGACAAGCCACCGCTCGGCTTCTGGATTCAGGCGGCCTCGGCAGCGATCTTCGGGCTGAACGGATTCGCGCTGGCGTTGCCGCAGGCGCTCGCGGGAGTGCTCTCCGTTCCGCTTCTGTATTATCTCGTGCGCCGCACATTCGGTCCCGGCGCAGGGCTAATCGCCGCACTCGCGTTGGCGATCACACCCGTCGCCGTCGCAACCGACCGCAACAACACGATTGACAGCACACTCGTATTTGTTCTTCTGCTTGCGGTCTGGGCCTTCATCGCCGCTACGGAAACCGGGCGATTACGTTTCCTTCTGCTCGGCGCGGTGCTCGTCGGCCTCGGCTTCAACATCAAAATGCTCCAAGCGTATCTGCCACTGCCCGCGTTCTATGCGCTCTATCTCATCGGCGGCAAGCCGGGGCTTCTGCGCCGACTCCTTTACCTCACACTAGCGACCGGCCTGCTCTTGGCTGTCTCACTGTCATGGGCCGTCGCCGTTGACCTCACTCCACCCGATCAGCGCCCCTTCGTCGGAAGCAGCACGAACAACAGTGTGATGGAACTCATCGTCGGTCACAACGGACTCGCCCGCTTGTTGCCGGGCGGAGGACGACTCTTCGACCGGTGGCTGAACGGCGGCGCGTCGCCAATTACGGGGACCGCGCCCGCGCCCGGTGACGGTCAGCCATTTACGCCGCCGCCCGGCTTCGCGCCTCCGCCGGGGCCGCCGCAGGCCGCCGGGCGCGTGATCTCGATAGACGGGCACACGCTGAGAATTCGAGGCCGTAACGGCGAGTTCACCGTCGAAGTCGCCGACGACGCATCGGTGATGGCGTGGGATGGCAAGTTGCTATCGCTCGACGACGTTCAACTCGATTCGCCGCTGGCCGCGTGGGGAGAATGGAATGGGAATCGATCTCGACTCACGGCGACTCAACTCCGGCCGGGCCTGCCTCCCGGCCCGCCGCCCGCGCCGGGGATCGCGCCGGGCGCTCCGCCGCCACAGAACGCCGATGGGCCGGGCGGCGTTCCACCGTCGGGCCGACCAGGCTTCTCCAACGAAATCGGCGAGCCGGGCGCGCTTCGACTCTTCGCGCAACCGCTCGTTGACCAAGCCAGTTGGTTGATCCCGCTCGCAGTGATCGGCGCGCTCGTCGCCGTGTTCCGCGATCGTCTGCGCTACCCTCTCTCGGACAAGCACGGCGCGCTCATCCTTTGG
>JACQED010000536.1 GCA_016200785.1 Chloroflexota bacterium | reverse complement strand
CTTCGGTGACGCCCTGCGCAAGGTATTGACATGCCTGCCCCCCTTCCCGGAATGGACCCGTGGCTCGAACACCCGGCGCTGTGGCCGGACGTTCATCAGCGTCTCATTACCAGCCTCGCGGAGTATCTCGGCCCAATCCTCCGGCCACGCTACTACGTCGCCGTCGAGACCCGCACTTACATCGCCGCGCCCGCCGCGCCCGACCATTTTCGCTACCCGGACGTGATGGTCGTGACGACGCCGATCCGCGAAACGCTGACTGCGGCCCCGCCTGAGACCGCCGCCGGGCCGTTCGTCGTGAATGTCCCGGTGCCCGACGAATTCGAAGAGGGCTATCTCGAAGTCCGCGAAGTCGCCAGCGGCGAGGTCATCACCGTAGTCGAGATTCTCTCGCCGACGAACAAGCAGCCGGGCGACGGGCGGAAGACTTACGAGACCAAACGGGCCGAAATCTTCCGCACCCGGACTCATCTGGTCGAGATCGATCTATTGCGGGACTGGCCCGCGATGCCCTTTTTTGGGGACGGCCATCAGACTCACTACCGCATCCTGATCCGGCGCGGCGAGAGATACAACCGCGCCGACCTGTACGCCTTCAACGTCCGCGACCCGTTCCCGCGCTTCCCCCTGCCCCTGCAAAAGGGCGACGCCGAGCCAATCGTGGACTTGAAGCCCCTGCTCGACACGCTGTACGACAAGGCCAGTTACGACCTGCGCGTGGACTACACCAAGCCCCCCACCCCGCCGCTGGCGGACGCCGATTTAGAGTGGGCTGCTGAAGTGCTCCGCCGGCGCGCGGCGCCGGCAGCGTAAAGGGCTGTTTCCGGTAGAGTCGTGAAACGCGACAAGCGACATGCCATAAGCGATATGCGATAAGCGACATGCGCCTCGGCATCATCGGACTCCCCCAATCTGGCAAAACGACAATCTTCAATGCGCTCACGCGCGGCGACCGGCCCGTCGGGACGATGGCCGGCGGCGGACGCTTTGAGGTGCATACCGGCGTCGTCAACGTCCCCGATCGGCGCGTGGACAAACTCTCGGCGATGTTCGACCCGCGCAAGACGATCTACGCGCAGGTGACGTATGCCGACATCGCCGGCGTCGAGGCCGGCGCGGGCAGGAGCGGCTTCTCCGGCCCACTGCTCAACCAACTCACGCAGATGGACGGCTTCCTGCACGTCGCCCGCGTATTCGACGATCCCAAAGTGCCGCACGTCGCCGGATCGGTAGACGCGGCACGCGACGTGGCGACGATCGACACCGAGTTTCTGCTCAACGACATGCTCGCCGTCGAGCGCAAACTCGAACGGCTGGCGCAGGAGGCCAAAGGCGGCAAAGTCAAGGACAAGGCGCTGGCTCAGCACGAAGAGGCGCTCTTCACCAAACTGCGCGACACGCTGGCCGCCGAGACGCCTCTGCGCGACATTGAATTGACCGCCGCTGAAGAGCAACTGCTGCGCGGCTACGGTTTGCTCACCCGCAAGCCGGTCATCCTCGTGCTGAACATCGGCGAAAAGCAGGAAGACCCGGACGCAATCTTGAAGTACCCTCACCGCACCTCGGTCGTCGTCGCCCTGCAAGGGCATCTCGAAATGGAGATCGCCCAACTTTCGTCCGAAGACGCGGCGGCGTTCCTCGCCGAGTACGGCATCGCCGAGGCGGGTCTGTCGCGCGTCATCCGCCTGTCGTACGATTTGCTCGGCCTCGAGTCATTCTTCACCGTCGGCGAAGACGAAGTGCGCGCGTGGACGGTGCGGCGCGGCGCGTTTGCTCCGCAGGCCGCCGGCGAGATTCACACCGACATGGAACACGGCTTCATCCGCGCCGAAATTGTGAGTTACGACGATCTGATCGAGTGCGGCGGCCTGAGTCAGGCGCGGTCGAAAGGCAAACTGAGGCTGGAAGGCAAAGAGTACGTCGTGAAGGACGGTGACATACTGAACATCAGATTCAGCCCACCGGCGAATCGCTGACTGCGAAGCGAGCTGACAGAGCTGAGGAGGCTGGCCAATCATGCGCGCGCATCCTGTCGTCTCTGCGTTTCTTGGCCTCGCCGTCGTGATCACCGCTTGCGGCCCTCAGCGCCCAACCGTCGAGACGCCCGCCCCGACCGCACAACCGACAACATCCGCTCAGCCCACCACTGCCCCCCTCCCTACCCGGCCCCCCACACCCCAACACCGAGAGAATACGACAGAGATTCTCAAACACCTCGGCGGCCAGCTGTGCCCGGACAGCGATTTCACCTGCGTGACGCTGAATGTGCCGCTCGATCACTTCGATACTGCGCCCAGCAAAACAACTCGCGTCGTCTTCGCCGTCCTGCCGGCGACCGGCGAGCGCAGAGGCATGTTCGTCACTGCGACGGGCGGGCCGGGGTCAGCTGGACTCGCCTCGGCGGACTCGTACACCGCCGCTTTCGATCCGAGCCTCCCCGAACACTTCGACATCGTCTTCTTCGATCAGCGCGGCGTCGGCGCGTCGGGCGGATTGCAGTGCGTAGAGGCGGCGGCAGCTTTTTATCAGAGCGATCTGAAGAGCGATACACCCGCGCACGAAGCAGAGACGATTGCCACCGCGCGGGCATTCGCCGAAGATTGCGTTGGGCAGATGGGGCAACCTGAAAGTCTGCGCTACCTCGGCACTCGTCAGGCCGTCGAGGATTTGGAGGCCTTCCGGCAAGCCATCGGCGACGAAAAGTTCTGGCTGTACGGCGAGAGTTACGGCACGCAGTTCGCGCAGACTTACGCCGCCGCGCATCCCGATCACCTCGCGGGGTTGATCCTCGACGGCACAGTTGACCTGACCCTCTCCGGGCCTGATTACTTGAAAGAACAGGCACAGGCGTTCAACGACGTGCTGGCCTCTGTGTTGAAAGACTGCAACGCCAAACAGGAATGCGCCGCGGATGCGGGAGGCGACGCGCTGGCCGT
>JACQED010000535.1 GCA_016200785.1 Chloroflexota bacterium | reverse complement strand
GGTGACGAGCGGCACGCCGCGCGTGTTGAGGCTGTCGATCAGTTCGCGGTACACGGCCGATTTGCCGGGCGCGCCGGCGACGAGGACGGTGTCAATCGTGTAGCGCGGCAGGGCACCGGCGAGGCCGGCGATGTGCTCGTCGATGGGCGCGGCGACCACGACGAGCGCGAGGCGGCGAGTCCAAAAGGGCAGACGGGACATCGCGGGAGTTGTGCTCGTCGGCGACGTACAACCATTTGAAGCCGGCGCGCGCGCTATCCTGGATGAGTGGAACACACATGTCCCACAATTCATCCGAGCGTTCGTAGAAAATACAGCGGTGCTGACGTTGCGGCATGGCTTATGGGACTTCGACTAATAGCCTCGCGCATTCGCCCTGAGAGTGGCTGTTAGAAGAGGCTTGGGCTCATGTAGCCCCAGAGGTGCAGGGGCCATCATGGCTCGTAACAAAGTCGGCGTGATCTCCTTGAGATTATGACCCAGCTCAAAGACGGCGGTGTACTGTCCCAGATACTCTTTGTTCACGCCCCGGAAGAGACGCAGGAAATTGCGTAGGCCGGTCCAAATGCCTTCCATCGTATTGCAGTGCACTTCGCGTATACCATCGCCATCGTCATCCCGCGCCCACTCGCGTTGGCCGGGCGTGTGGCAGACACTGGCGTGCGCCCGGCCGGTTTCGGGCAAATGGTCGTATGCCCGCCACTCATCCGTATATACCGTCGCTGTATCCGGGGTGCGTTGTTCGACGAAGGGTTGGAGGGTCTCGCGATCACTGCGCTGGCAGACCGCCAAACGAATCTCGCCGCTCTCCCGGCCCACCACGCCGGCGACCGGCGGGCGGTCGTTGTCCCACGTCCCATGACCTTTCACTTTATTCGCCCGTCGCCGGGGCGGGTCATCCGGATCCTCATGTTTGACCCCTTTTTCCCCGGCATTTTGGTACATTTCATCGGCTTCGGTCGTCATATCCTTCAGCAGGCTGGGGGGGGAAATGCTGCTCGATCAGCTTTTGCATCTCATGGCGGTGTTCCAACAGGTGCGCTCGGTCAAGCCCCAGTTCGCGGGCGAGATGGGCGGTGGGGACACCCTGCGCGACGCCGCGCAAAATCAACACAATCGTGGCACAGCTATATCGGGTCTTACTCCACAGCGTGTTGGTAAACAGATTGAAGACGGCGCCACAGGTCTTGCATCGATAGTCCACCAGCGGGAGGCGATGCCGATCATGGGCCCCCTGATCCGCCAGAAGCGGATGGCCCTGAGGGCAGTGCAAGCCCTGAGGATGCAAAACTGAAAGCAGGTAATCGTAGCAGGCTTGCTCGTCCATCAGCGATTGGATCGGAAATGCGATCATGCGATACCCTCCGTCTGGGCGACAAAATCGTCACCGAACACCCCGAAGGATACTCGGATTCGGCTCAGATTGCACGCTGCACCCCTGAGGCTACATGAGCCGACCTGTCACACGCCAAGTGTCAGGCTAGATGAGGCGCACGACACTTGGCAACTTGACACCTGGCGCTCACTACATGGAGACCCACATGACCATACAACTCACTCAAGACACGCAAGTCATCCCCGCGCTGTTAGCCGCGCCGATCCAGACGGGACCGATCTACTCCTGCTTCGTCTGCGGCGGGGCGGCTGACGATCTGCGCCACTGGCTGCGGTGCGGGAGTCACTTGGATGAATGGGCGGAACACATCGGCTACCTATCGCTCCCAAAAGCGTGCGTCCTGGCGCGTCATCCCCAAAGGGTTGCCCGCCTCGGAAAGGCCATCACGCCGCTGGAGTTCGATAGCAACCCCGCCACCCCTTTCAGCGAGCGCATCCTGGCGAACATCGCCGCCATCCGCGCGGCAGTGGAGTACCTGGCTGAGTGTATTCCGCCTGACGAACGCCAGCATGATCCGGCTTCCCGGATCATCTACCGCCTACTGGCTGGCCGACTCCCTCCGCAGGCGGCCATTGCGGAGATCCGCGCGCTCGTCGCCGACCACTGACACAGACAACCTTCTATCGCCGGAGCAGTCGCTCTGCCCCACCTCACCCCAGACACGGAGAAAGACAACATGACCACCCAAATCAACCCCACGCCCGTCGTGCGCGTGGGATCACTCGCCGCGTTTCGCGTCGAAGTTCCCCCGCCGGCCCTCGTGCGGCTCTCGCTCACCGAACAGTGGCGCGACGTTCACGCCGGGAAGATGATCATCCCCAACAAGCACATCATGCTCTCGCTTCAAGGCGTGAATGCCAATGGCGAGATCGCCTGGCTGACGCACGGCCTGGACGTGCATTGGGGCCAAAACGAACCGGCCTTTCCGCGTGACCGTGACGCGTACCAGGGCATGGACAAGGAACGCGACATCGTGCGCTCGCACCTGGAGTCACTCGGTTACGAAGTGCGCGAGGGCGATTATGCCCTGCCGAAGAGTCTCCTGCCCCTGAACGGCCGCTTCGAGTGCGTCCAGTGGCGCAGGGACGGCGAGCGCATCGTCGTCGAGCCCGCGGAATACCAGACGACGCTGGCTGCCGCATGAACCACAACTATCGCAAGGGCGCTCGGCTCGAGCAGAAGGCTCGGAAACTGCTGGAGTCCCTCGGCTATACGGTGATCCGCTCCGCCGGCTCAAAAGGCCCGGCGGATCTCATCGCCATCGGCCCGACCCACGTTCGCCTGATCCAGGTCAAGGCCACCGGCGCGCTCCGCCCGTCCGACATCACGCGCTTGCGGGAAGTGCGTGGCCCGGTGCTTCGCGAAATCTGGGAATACTATCGCGGAACCTGGCGCACTCGCACCGTCCCTCAGACCGAGGAAACCTCGACCGAATAGCCCACGCCAAAACGTGAGAGGAGGACATCCCGTCCTCCT
>JACQED010000534.1 GCA_016200785.1 Chloroflexota bacterium | reverse complement strand
CCGAGGGAAGGATGTTCTCCGCCGGGGTGGACGTGGCCGACCACACCGCCGACAAAGTGGGTGAAATGATCCCGCTGTTCGACCGCGTCTGCGCCGCACTCGCCGGCTTTCCGGCGCCGACGCTGGCCGTCGTTCAAGGGCACGCGCTCGGCGGCGGGTGCGAATTGGCGCTGTGTTGCGATCTCGTCGCCGCCGCCGAGGGCGCGAACTTCGGCCAGCCGGAGATCAAACTGGCGACCATCGCGCCCATCGCTGCCCTGCGCCTCCCGACGCTGATCGGCTACCGCCGCGCCGCCGAGATGTTGTTCACTGGCGAAGCGGTCGGCGCGGTCGAGGCCGCGCGCATTGGGCTGATCAACCGCGCCGTCCCCGCTGGTGACCTCGATCAGGCCGTCGAGCAGATGGTCAACAAACTGCGCGGGTTGAGCGCGGCGGCATTGCGCGTCTGCAAGCGCGCGGCGCGTTTGGGCGCTGACGGCCAGGCCGCTCTGCCGGCGATGGAAAAGTTGTACCTCGAAGACCTGATGTCCACCGAGGACGCGCATGAGGGCGTCGCCTCGTTCGTCGAAAAACGCGCGCCGGTGTGGAAGCATCGGTAGAGACGTTCCGGTGGAACGTCTCTGTAATGGGAGACTGGAGATGATGAAGGCCGCCGTCTTTCACGGAGCACATCAACCGCTCACTATTGAAGAGATTCCGACACCCACACCGAAGGCTGGAGAGATTCTAGTCAGGGTTGCGGCGTGCGGCGTTTGCCACACCGATCTGCATTACATAGACCACAACGTGCCGACATTCAAGAAGCCGCCGCTGGTGCTGGGGCACGAGGTCTCGGGCACGATCGCCGCAATCGGGCCGGGGCCGGCCCACTGGAAAGAGGGCGACCGCGTGCTACTGCCGGCGGTCTACGGGTGTGGTCAGTGTCGCATGTGCCGGGCGGGGCGCGAGAACATCTGCGAGAACATGGTGATGTTCGGCAACAACGTGGACGGCGGCTACGCCGAATACGTGATCGCGCCCGCCAAAGACGCGATACCGCTCCCGCAGGAAATCCCGCTGGTCGAGGGCGCGATCATCGCCGACGCGACGACCACCCCGTATCACGCCGTCGTCAATCGCGGGCGCGTCCGGCCGGGCGACTCCGTCGTCGTGTTCGGGTGTGGCGGTGTCGGACTCAATCTCGTGCAAATCGCGGCGGCGGTGGGCGCGCAAGTGGTGGCGGTGGACGTGGTGGAGGCGAAACTCGACTGGGCCTGCAAACTCGGCGCGGCGCACGTTATCAACGCGAAATCGGTCGAGCGGGTGGACAAAGAGATTCGCAAACTGACGGGCGGCGGCGCGGACGTAGCCTTTGAGGCCATCGGCAACCCGGCGACACAGGCGCAGGCCTTCGCCTCGGTGCGGACGGGCGGGCGGTTCGTGGTCGTTGGCTACTCGGAGAAGCCGATGACGCTGGACACCGGGCGGGTCATGTACCGCGAAATAGAGGTCATCGGGTCGCTCGGCTGTCGCGCCGTGGACTATCCGCGCGTTCTCGAATTGGCGCAACAGGGAAAGATCAAAGTCGCCGAACTTGTCACGGGCAAGTTCCCGCTCGACGAGATCAACGCCGCGTTCGATGCACTGCGGCGGGGCGAAGGCATCCGGTCGGTGATTGTGCCGGAGCAATAGTGATCAGTGAACAGTAATCAGCGATCAGTTATTAGTGACCCGTGCCTGACAACTGACCCTTGACAATCCATGCTCATAGACTTCCACCTCCACGTCTCCCGCTCCGAGCACGAACGCCCGTGGGTATTGGAGTTCATGGAGAGTCAGTACGATGGCGATCTCGTCGAACTGATTGACCGAGTCCTGACGCCGACCGCGATCCGGCCCTTCTTACAAGAGAACGGGATTGATTGGGCGGTCGCCCTTGCCGAAGACTGCCCGGTGACGACCGGCGTCACGCCGCACGACTTTGTGGCCGACCTGTGCGCCAGAGCCAACGCCCTGCCCGACCCGCCGCGCGGTCCGCGCGGGAGGTTGATACCGTTCGCGGCGATCAACCCGTTCATCGTCAACGATCTCGGTGTGGAACCGGAGCGACTGGTCAAAGAGTTTGGCTTTCGCGGTTTCAAAGTGTATCCGGTGTATCAGCATCACTACGTCAACGACATCCGCATGTATCCGCTGTATGCCAAAGCGCAGGAACCCGGCGTGCCGATGCTGGTTCACACCGGCTCGTCGGTCTTCAAGGGCGCGCGGATCAAGTACGGCGATCCACTGCACCTCGACGACGTGGCGATTGACTTTCCGCGCCTCAACATTCTCATGGCGCACTCCGGCCGGCCGTTCTGGTATCAACAGGCGTTCTGGATGGCCCGCCGGCACGAGAACGTTTACACTGATCATCCTTGACAACTCGACCACCGGCATGACCGGCGCGCAGCCGCACGCTTCGTCGGGCAAGACGCTGAAAGGGAAACCCGCGCCCAAACTGAATCTCGAAGCGTTGGCGCGATCCGTCGGCGTCCAGAAAGTGCAAGTGGTGGACACGTGGCAGAGAAAGGAAGTGGGACGCGCGATCCGCTCGGCGCTGGCCTACGCAGGCCCGGCGGTCGTCATCGCGCGAGGCCCGTGCCAGCGCTTGCCGGAGATGCGAATGTCGGAGCGCGGCGCACTGCCGTACTTCGTGGACGAATCGCTCTGCACGAAATGCGACGCCTGCTTCAAGGT
>JACQED010000533.1 GCA_016200785.1 Chloroflexota bacterium | reverse complement strand
TTGCCCCGCGTCACGATGAGTCAACACAACCGTGCGCCGGCCACTGACCGGCGTCTCGCGCAAATGGCCGTCGCCTCGTTGATCTTGAGCGTCGCGTTCCTCGCGTTCAATCTTCCCCAAACACCGCACAACTCACTCTGGTTGATCAGGGGCCAGGAATCCCCGCGCTCGGTCACCTGGCTTTGGCTTGACGTCGTTCTGGCGCACGAAGTTGGCAAACCGGTTATGCTGCGCGGATACCTATGGAACGAAGGTGCCGGCGAGCATTTTTTCGACGTGGAGTCGGACGGCGGGCTGGAGATTGAGATGAACGGCGCATCGGTTTATCGCCGACCGGCGAAGGGCGCCATGATGGCCGAGTCATTTTCAGTGGAACTGCCGGCCGGGGCCACGGCGATCACCGTCAACTATCAGACCGCGGATCCCATCACGCCGCGCTACGAGGTGAGCCTGTCCGAGGGCGGCCGGTTGATCGCGCCGTGGCGTCTGTACCCGGACGAGCCGACGCCGCAACTGGTTACGCGCCAGCGCGGGGCGTGGTACGGACTGTACCTCGGCCTCGCGCTTCTCGTGACGAGCGGCGTGACGGGCGCGATCGCCGCCTTGCGTTCGTTGACGGTCTCCCGGCGTGAACTGTTGGGCGCCGCAGCGATCACGGCGGCGGCCATCGCCGTCCGGGTGTTCGTCGCGCTGGAACGCTATCAGACTGCGCCGGAGTATTACGCGATGGAAGGCGTGTGGGACAATTTCGTCGTCCTCGGCCGTTCGCTGTTGAACGGCACGGTCGCACTGCCGGGGAGTTACTATCAGCAAGGCGCGATCGTGTACTCGGCGCTATCGCAAATTGCGCTTGGCCCGGGCATCCTGTCGCAATATGCTTTGAATGCGGTGTTGAGCGGGCTAGCGTGCGGCCTCGTGCTGGGAGCAAGTTGGGCGATGTTCGGGCGAACGGTCGGTCTGCTGGCGGGCGCGATGATGGCGCTCTTCGCGCCGCTGGTGCATTTTCAGACCACACTGCAAATCGTCGTGCCGGCCACGCTCGCCACTTCGACGGCGGTCGTGATGGGCGCGTGGCTGTTGCGCCGGCCCACTTGGAAGTCGGCGGTTGGATTCGGCATCGCAGTCGGAGTGGGACTCCTGTCGCGCGGCACCGTGATGGGAATGGCGATCGGCGGCCCGGCCGCCGCGCTGGCCTCCCCCGTCGCGATGTCGCCGCGACGACGATGGCTCTTGAGTGGCGTGCCGATTCTGAGTCTGATGCTGACTCTCCTGCCGCTGACTGTCGCCAATATCAGTGTAGGGGAATACACTCTTTCGGCGACCGGTCAGCCCGGCGCATTGTTCCGGGCGAATCACCGCGACACCTTCGGCATCAACGAATACATGACCGACCGCGAGCGGCTGGCGCGTTTGCGCGCTGGCGGCGAGGAAAACTTCAACTCCGAAACCTGGCGCGACATCCGCGCCGATCCCGGTCACTGGCTTCAGCAGTTGGCGCACAAGGCCGGCCTGTTCTGGAGCCGGCGCGATTATTCCGATCGCATGATCGATTTTTACGAGACCGGCCTGGCTCGCTCCCGAACCCTCAGCCTCTTGTGGCTGGGCGGTGTTTTCAACATGACACTGCTCGCGGCGCTGGCCGGCTTCGGCGCGCTGGTGGCGTGGCGCGACGAATCCCGCCGACCGGGCATCCTTTTTCTAGGAAGTCTGTTCACCGCGTTTATGATCTTCACCGTTGCGTTTTCGCCGACTGGCAGAATGCGCGCCCCGATCCTCCCGGCGCTGTTGCCTTTGACTGCGCTCGGCTTAGTCAGCGGGGTCGGCGTACTGCGCGAGGGACGCACGGCGTTGCGCCCGGCGGCGATCGCTGCTTCGATTGTGACTGCGTTCTTGCTACTCGCCTATTTCCTCGAGACGCAATTGCCTCTCCCCACCCTTGTGTCGAAACTTCCGGCCAGCCTGGTGGAGACGAATGTTGACTTCGACTCCAAAGTGCGGTTGATCGGCTTCGACGCTTTCGACAGCAACTTCAAGTCGGACGGCTACCTCGAAGTGGCGTTTTATTGGGAGGTGTTACAGCCGCTCGACAAGGATTACACGCTTTTCATCCATTTCCTCAATCCATCGCTGGTGCGCGTGGGCGGAATTGACCGGCCATTGGGCGCGGCGAATCTACCGACGTATCTGCCGAAGCAATGGAAGCCCGGCCAGATCGTGCGGCAGATTTATTTCGCGCAGTTGCCGAAGATCGAGGGCGAGGCCGTGCCTCTGCGCCTGCTCGTGGGCCTCTATCGCGGCGACGACGGCCAGCGCCTGCCAGTCACGGCGGCCAACGTGGAGACGCTCGACGGCGCGGCGGCGTTCATCACCGGGGTGAGTCTTCTGCCTCTGCAGACGTCCCCCCTGCCGCGACTGCCGCGTCTGATGCAGGTGGTCGCCGGCGACGAAGTGATGATCACCGCGGCCAGCCTTCCCGAAGACTACGCCATCGCGCCTCAATCCACCGCGCTGGACGTTACTCTCAATTGGCAGGCGATGACGCATCCCGGGCGCCGCTACAATCTCTTTCTGCACTTGATGGACACTCAGGGCAATCTGGTGGCGCAGTTCGACGGCCCGCCCATCCCGGACTTCCCGACCGACACATGGGGGCCGGGAAGTCAGTGGCAGGGGAGTTACCGAGTGCCTCTGCCGTCCGGCCTCGCGCCGGGCGACTATCAATTGATCGCGGGCCTTTACAACATCGGGGATTTGGAACGATTGCCGCTGAGTGGGGCAGGGGAAACGCTTCTGCCGGAGCGGAGGGTGCTGGTGGCGAGGGTGAAGATGGGGCGCTGATTGAGA
>JACQED010000526.1 GCA_016200785.1 Chloroflexota bacterium | reverse complement strand
GGCGACCGCTTTCAACCGCACGGGATGGGCGGCGCCGGCCAGAAAATCTCTGACTTCATGATCACGAACAAAATTCCGGCGGCGTGGCGCGAGTCGCTACCGCTGTTAACCGGCGGCGATGCGATTTTGTGGGTGTGCGGCTGGAGGTTGAGTGAAGCCGCGGTCGTCACGCCCGAAACCCGAACGGTGTTGAAATTGCAGTTCGTTCGCGAGACAGAAGATGGAACCGAAATTCAATCTATGGCTTGAGAAAGACGGCCAGGTCGTGCTCTCGGCCTGGCGCGTGTCGCTTCTGCAGGCGATCGAGGACAGCGGATCGATCAGCGCGGCGGCTGAGAAACTCGGTATTCCTTACCGGCGCGCGTGGCAGAAGGTGCACGAGATGGAGAAGCGGCTGGGGGCAGCTCTGCTTGAAACAAGCGTCGGCGGCGCGGGCGGCGGCGGCGCGAGACTCACCGAAGCCGCGCGTCACGAGATCGCCAGGTTTGAGCAGTTTGGCAAAGGGATCTCGGAGATCGTCGAGGAGCGCTTCCGGGCGACGTACGGCTCTCGCTAGAACACGATCACCGGCGTGCCATCATCCGAGACCGGCGACTGCATTTTGCCGACCTCGACCACCGGATCGCTCCAGCGGTAGAGCCACTTGGCGGCTTGCGGCGTCATGTTGACACAGCCGTGACTGCGCGGCGCGCCGAAGTCGTTGTGCCAGTACGTGCCGTGGAACGACATGCCCCCATAGAAGTAACTCACCCAGGGCACGCCGAATAGATCGAAGTTGTCCGCGGCGGCCCCATCGTCGGCGCTCATGTGGCGCGAGGGCCGCTTGCGCCGAATCTTCCACTCGCCGCGCGGCGTCCCGAAGCCGCCGTAGCCCGTCGCTACGCGCGTCTTCATCACTTCCGTCTCCCCTTCGTAACCAGTGAGTTCCTGCGTCTTGATATTGATCTCAACGCGCTTGTTCGTGACGCCCGGCGAAATCTGCGCGAGTTCGACCGGCGGGATCAGCCGCATGTGGGCCGCGCGGACGGAATAGAAATAGAGTTTCTTGTCGTCAAGAATCTTGTACCAAATGAGGCCGTCGCGGCCCAGCAGAAGATCGTAGACCCAATAGGTCGTGCCGTAGTACAGGGTGTAGGCCCAGCCGCCCCGATCCTCCGGGCCGAAGCGGGCGTAGGTGTACGGCACGGTGATTTCGCCGAGCGCGGGCAGGTTCGTCAGCGAGTTGAGCGGCGGGATGGCCTGGATCACATTCGCCACCGGCTGGACGACGCCTGAGTAAATGTAACCGCCGGCGACGGCGTACCAGATTCGGTTGTACCGCGTCTCGTCGGGATCGATTCCCGTGCCGTATATCTCGACGATGTCCTCGGCGGTCTTGTAACCCATCACCTTGCCGCTCAGCGTCGGCGCGTCGCGGATGGCGACGCCCCACGTCATCACGCGGCCAAGACCGATCGGCGCGCGCGGCTCGTCTTCGGGCGGCAGCGCGCCGAAGGCTGTCGCGGCGAGCGCGGCGCCGGTCAGTTTCAGAAAGTCGCGTCGGGTGAGTTTGCTCATCTAAACCGCGTGCCTGCACAGCCACCAACCACAAGGTCACCAAAACACCAAGTTCACGAAGTTTTCCTTTGTGGTCTTCGTGCCTTCGTGTCCTCGTGGTTTGATGCCTCTACCAGCTCAAGTATACCTGAATTTTGCTTGACTCCATCGGGAGTGACGCGAAGAGTGCTTACGCTCTCCAATTCTATCCACTGCGGCTCGGTCGTCTCCACCATGCCAAAGCCAAACCGACCCTGCGGCGTGGCGATGGCATATTGATTGTCCACCCACGCGACGAAGCCGAGCGGGCCGCGCGGCGGATCGGGGGCGCGCAACGTCTCGACGCCGTCCACCCAGAAGATTGCCTCCCGTTCGCGCCATTCCAATTCGTAAGTGTGCCACTCGGTCATGGACTGTGGAAGGATCGCTTCGCTGACGCGCATCGCGCGGCGCGCAGCGGCGATGACGCGCCGGCCGAGGCCGGGGACTTTCGTCAGCAGCGCGGCGATCAGCGCTGCCGGGGCAAGGATGATTCCGGGCACGCGCGAGCTGTTGATCACCGCCGCTTTCCAGCCCCAGCCCGGCACGCCCTCCACCAGCGCCATGTTCGACGGCGGCGAGGCGTAGAAGAACCAGACGACGTTCGGCGCGGCGACGACTCCGCCGCCGGTCAGCGTGAAAGGATCGTTCCAGAAGCCGAAGCCGGCAGTTCCCTGCAACGAGTGACGGGTGACGAATGACGCCCGCTCGCTTCGCTCGGGGTGCTCCGCAAGGTGACGGGGTGACGACTCGTGGGACATGCGCGCCCTGACGCTCATTCGAAGCGGGGGCCGCCACGGGAAGCGCGAGCGGCGCAGGCTGTGGTAATCGTCAATTTGCGCGTCGGCGTAGCGGCGCGCGCCGGTCGGCGGGATTGTCAATCGCAGAGTCGCGGCGCGCAGATCGAGGGTTCCGCCGCCGGCGACGAACGGCTGAAAGCGGGCGAAAGGGCCGGCCAGCGAGTGGGGCATCGTGCGAATTATAGCATTGTGGCGAAGTTCGTCTGATCGAGTATAATCGGCGCGTTGGAGGCTTTTGGATGGAGATAACCTGGTACGGTCACTCGTGCTTTCGTTTGAGTGAACGCGGATACGCAACGATCACCACCGACCCGTTTGACGACAGCGTGGGCTATCCGGTGCCGAAGATCAAAGCCGATATCGTCACCGTGAGTCACGACGCGCCGGGGCATAATAATACCGCTGCCGTCAAGGGCGCGCGGCCTATCCTCGGCCCGGGCGAGTACGAGATCGGCGGCGTGTTCATCACCGGCATCGCCACCGCGCGGCCCGACGGAAAGAAAAAGAAGGACAGCGAGGGAAGCCAACCGAACACGCTGTACCTTTTCGACTTCGACGGCCTGACGGTGTGCCATCTGGGCGATCTGGATCACGTTCCCACTCAAGCGCAGATTGAAGACCTCGGCACGGTGAACGTGGCGCTCGTGCCGGTGGGCGGCGGCGGCGGGCTGAACGCGGCGCAGGCCGCCGAAGTCATCAGCTTGATCGAGCCGTCTATTGTCGTGCCGATGCATTACAAAACGCCCGAGACCTCGCTCAAGCTTGATCCGCTCAGCAAGTTTCTGAAAGAGATGGGCCTGGGCAATCTCAAGCCTGAGGACGCGCTGAAGGTGACAAAGAGTCAGTTGCCAGAGGAAACGCAGGTCGTCGCGCTAAACTACAGAGGACAGGGGTAGAATCGTATGACGGTCAAACTGCTCATGAGTTGGGATATCAAGCCGGGACGTGAGCAGGAGTACTTTGAGTTCGTAGTGCGCGAGTTCGCGCCGGGACTTCAGCACATCGGCATCCAGCCGACCGAGGCTTATTACACGATCTACGGCGAATGCCCACAGATACTCACCGGCGGCATCACCGAAGATCTGCCGACGATGCAGAAAATCCTCGACGGCGACGAGTGGCAAATCCTGCGCGACAAACTGCTCAGCTTTGTCACCAACTTCAAGCAGAAAGTCGTGCCGGCAACCGGCAGGTTTCAGTTGTTGTAGTATGGGACGCTGACACTTGGGCCTGCGCTGCAAGTGGCGCGTGAATCGGCCTCAGCAGCCGCGTCCTTCGCAAAAAGCACAGGGCGACTCAGGCGAGTCGCCCTGTGTTTGTCTCTGTGGGCCGTGGCAATCGGCGGCGATCAGTCACCATCCGCGCCGCTGGATTTGCTCGGCTGGCTCTCGCTCTTGGAATCTGTCTTCGCCTCGGTCGTTTCCCCGGACTTCTCGCCCGACTTAGCCTCATCTTTCTTGCCAATCCGGCTTTGGCCCGAGGGCGAGCGATGATCGGTGGCGTACCAACCTGAACCTTTGAAGACAATGCTCGGCGACGCCAGCAGTTTACGGACAGTCTTCTTTCGGCACTCAGGGCAACGGGTCACCGGCGGATCGGTGAACTTCTGAGTCCGCTCGAACTGTACTCCGCAATTGTCGCACTGATAAGCGTAGACGGGCATTCCAATACCTCTCCCACAACAACCCCGGCGGCAGGCTCGATGCCGGGATCGAACTCGTTATTGAGCCGGGATTATACTCGCCTGCCCGTGGTCTGACAAGGGTTGTTCGATCAGACGATCTTCAGCCGTATTGCCGACCAATCGTCGTCGATCGAAATCAGCGCAACTCCCTCCATCCCGACCGACGGGGCATAGGCGGCGATGCTGTCGCGGTTGATGTCCGTCTTGATTTTCGACGTGCCCTTGTGATACGTGACCCACAGCAGACCCTTCGGCTTGAGCGCCGGTTTCAGCCTTTGCAACTGCGCTTCGAGATCCTTCCGGGTGTCCACGAACACTTGAATCAGATCAGCCGGCCCGGTCGGCTCGGTCAGCACCTTGACGTTCTTTGGCAGGCTGCCGAGCCGGGCTTTGTAGCCCTGGGGTGGGTTGACGAAGAGAAGGGTGTAACCTTCTTTGATCAACAATTTTTGGGCGACGGTCTTGTTTGGCATGGGAGTTCCCCGAACTTGTCGCGGCCCGGCCTCACTTGGTCACAAGGTCGTCGAGCAAGATCCGTGTGGTGGCCGCGATCTCTTTGACAGCCTGATTGAATGCTTCTTGATTCGCCTTCGATGGAACGCGGTATCCGCTGACTTTGCGGACAAACTGCAAAGCGGCTGCCTGCAGCTCGTCGTCGGTCGGGGCCTCGCCGGGGCGGCGAAGCGTCTTTATGCTTCTGCACATGGCCGGGCACTCCTCACAGAATGGAATTGAGGTAATCGAGAAACGGCTTCAGCGCCTTGAAGGCTTTGACTGCGTTCGTCACGACGTCGGGCGACAGCACCACTTTGTCTGTCAAGGCGTGCATCGCGGCGAACTGTTTGAGCCTGAGCAACCCGATCTCCGGATGCTCGGGAGGGAAACCTTTGGGCGCGGTCTTGAGTCTTTCGCCTTCGAGCGCGCCATAATAGCGGATGAAATCCTTGTTGCCGAGGATTTTCTTCAGTCTGGCCGCGTCGCGGTCAACTGCCTCCCGCCACTTGGCCAACTGGTCAGGCTCTGGCATGTGGACTCCGCCGCCCAGCATAGACTGATTGCGCGGCCCGACGTGCAGGT
The DNA here is from genome assembly GCA_016200785.1 of Chloroflexota bacterium. Taxonomy (GTDB): domain Bacteria; phylum Chloroflexota; class Anaerolineae; order Anaerolineales; family JACQED01; genus JACQED01. The sequence continues at coordinate 1,035 of JACQED010000526.1, read as the reverse complement.
AGTAACCCAGGTGGCTCGACTTTCGCCCGCCCGGCGCGATCGCGGCGGCCATGTGCGTCTTGTACGGCGACTTGTCTTTCGAGAAACGGATGTCGCGATTGATTCTGAAGATGCAATCTTTGGGCGTCACGCCCGTCAGATTCTCGAACGCTCCGATCTCTACGATCAGGGCTTGAATGAAATCCTCATAGCGGCCTCTGGCCTCCTCGTAGCGCGCGCGATTCTTGTCGAACCAGGCCTTGTTGTTGTTCCGTTCAAGGTCGCCCAAGAAAGCGAGCGTCGGCTTCAGGTTGATGGACGTTTTCATGGCCGTCTCCCTTTGGTTTCTACGGATGGCTCCACTGCAAAAAGCCTTTTTCACCGCGAAGGCGCGAAGGGCGCGAAGAAAGCACGTGAAAACTTCGCGCTCGCCTGCCCCGCCTGCTTTTGCGGGGTGGCGGCTTCGCGGTTCAAATCTGGGCTTTTCAGCAGAGTCACAGCTGGTATCATCGTTTGGCGCTCTCGCGGATGAACGGGTAGTTTACCTCAACGGAAGTCACAAGTTCATACCGGCCCGGTTTTCTGAATGCGTTGCCCCACACTTCGCGTTTTCGATACGCCCTGAGCTTATCCATATCGAATTCCGCCAAATAGATCCCTTCGCGTTGTCCCGCTTCGACCACGAGAGTATCCCTTGAATTGCCACGTTCATCAAATGCGATTCCGTCGAAAGCCACCGAGTGCCCGTTCTCTTGCGGCGCGGCATAATTGGTCATGGCGACGCCCGCCATGTTCTCATAGGCGCGTGCCTTGAACTGACCGATGCGGTTCGCTTCAAGCGTGCAGGCGTGCGTTCGGTTCGCATGGCGGCGGCGGTCAGCGACACCCAGGCGTCAACTCCCCATACCGGCTCCCAGACGAAGAAGCCATCCCAACCGGCCTGCTCCACTTCATATGCAAGATCGGCGGCAGTGCGCGCGTCGCCGTGAGGCAGGACGAAGCCATATTTCACATCAACTCTTTCTGCTCTGGCCCCTCCGTCTTCACCTTCTCCGC
>JACQED010000525.1 GCA_016200785.1 Chloroflexota bacterium | reverse complement strand
TCTTCGAGGTAAAGGGCAGGGGCGCGTATTCCAGACTCAAGTACGAATCCGGCGCGCATCGCGTCCAGCGCGTTCCGCTCACCGAGGCGCAGGGACGCATCCACACCTCGACTGCGACGGTCGCCGTCCTGGCTGAAGTGGACGAAGTCGAGATAGACATCCCGGATAAAGACATCAAGATCGATACCTTCCGTTCGTCGGGCGCCGGCGGGCAGAATGTGCAGAAGAACTCGACCGCGGTAAGGATCACTCACCTGCCAACCGGGATGGTGGTGGCGTGCCAAGACGAACGATCGCTGGTGCAAAATCGTTTGCGGGCGATGAGCATTTTGCGCGCACGGCTGTACGAGATGGAAGAGGCAAAACGCGCGGCCGAAGAAGCGGCGACGCGCAAGGCGCAGGTCGGCACGGGTGAGCGGTCGGAGAAGATTCGGACTTACAATTTCCCGCAGGGCCGCGTGACCGATCATCGCATCGGCGTTTCTTCGTACAACCTGCCGGCGGTGCTCGACGGCGACATCGATCAGTTCATCGACGAACTGGCGACGCGCGAACAGGCCGAGAAGTTGCAGGCGGTGGGGCTGGCGAAGGAAGAAGGATGACGGAAGTTCAAAATCCCAATTCCAAAACTCCAACCTCCAACGGTCCGCAGGCGGCGCTGGCGTATTCTTCACCGCCAGCTCTGATGACGGAGTATAAGGAAATCGAAACAACGGTCGGAAACGCGCTCGCCACAGCCGCGCGGCGCATTCCGGGTGAGACGCCCCGATTAGAAGCGGAAATCCTGCTGGCGCACATCCTCGGACAGTCACGCGCTTGGATACTCGCCCACCCCGAAGTTCTCCTCAAGCCTGGTAAAGTAGCCGAATTCGACTCCACGCTTTCCCGGCTGGCCGACGGCGAACCGCTGGCCTACATCACCGGGTATCGCGAATTCTTCGGCCTGGATTTCCTCGTCACCCGCGACGTCCTCGTCCCCCGTCCGGAAACGGAGTTGCTCGTCGAATATGCGCTGGCGGCAATTGGCGAGCGGCGGGTGGCGGGCGATGGACCACCCTTCACGCTTCACGCTTCACGCTTCACGACCATTGCCGACATCGGCGCCGGCTCTGGCTGCATCGCCGTTTCACTCGCCGTCAATCTGCCTGAGGCATCTATAATCGCAACCGACATTTCATCTGCGGCGCTGGCGGTCGCGCGCGCGAACGCCGCACGGCACGGCGTCGCGGAGCGAATCGATTTCAAGCAAGGCGACCTGCTAGATCCAATCGCCGGGCCTGTTGATCTCTTGTGCGCGAATCTCCCTTACATCGACTCCGATGAATTGAGCGCATTGACCGTGGCCCGCAACGAGCCGCGCCTCGCGCTGGATGGCGGCATCGGCGGTACGGAGCTCGTCGAGCGTTTTCTCGCCGCCGCTCCCGGCAGTCTGAACCCCGGCGGTATGCTCCTTCTCGAAATCGGCGCGACCCAGGCCGAAGCAGTCAGCGCCACTGCCCGCGCCGCTTTTCCAGGCGCGACGGTTGAAATCCACAAGGACCTCGCTTCCCTTCCCCGCCTCGTTTCGATTCACCTCTGACTTCAAACTGCAATTTGCATCTGCAATCCGCAATTCGCCATTTGCCATCCGCATGATCCACCTCGCCGCTTTCGATCTCGACAACACTCTCGTCGGTCCCGGCCTCACCTTATCGCCGCGCGTCAAAGCCGCCGTCGCCAGAGCGCAGGCTAAAGGCGTCATCGTCACCATCGCCACCGGGCGCGGCCCCTCGCCCACCGATCAGTTCGCCGCCGCGCTCGATCTCACCGCGCCGTTGATCTGCTTTCAGGGCGGCATCGTGTACGATTATCGCCAAAAGCAGATACTCCACGAGACGCGCCTCGACCGCGCCGTCGTCCCGATTATTGTGCGCCTCGCCGGGGAGCGGGGCTGGAATCTCTCGTTTGAATGCCCTGATATGATCTACCTGCCCCGTGATTCAGATCATCCCGAGGAACTCTTCGAGTTGATGCGCGTGGCCAATTGGAAGCGGGTGGACAACTTCCACACCGACTTGCCCGAAACGCCTCACAAGTTCATTCTCTCGGTCCACGACCGCGCAGAGCGCGACGCGCTGGCCAACGAACTCCGTGCAAGCTTTGACGGCGAGTTGGCCAAAATCACAGTCGTCCCCTCTCACCCCATCCTCGTCGAAGGCCTGCCGCGCGGGATGAGCAAAGCGGTCGGCCTCGCATGGCTGGCCGATTATTTCAGTCTCAAGCCGGAAGAGGTGATGGCCGTTGGCGATAACGACAACGACGCGGAGATGTTACGCTGGGCCGGCCTCGGCGTGGCGATGGCCGACGGCAGTCCGGCGGCGTTGGCGTCGGCGGACGAGTTCGTGCCGCCGGCCGCAGAGGATGGCGCGGCGATCGCCCTGGAGAAGTTCGTCTTGCGCGATGAAAACTGAAGTCCTGCCCGCCGCCGACCCCGGCGCAATCCATCACGCCGCCGACGTCCTGCGGCATGGCGGCCTGGTCGCGTTCCCTACCGACACGGTGTACGGCGTCGGGGCGCTGGCGTTCAACAGCGAAGCAGTCGAGCGCCTGTATCCAGTCAAAGGCCGTTCTGCCGAAAAGGCGATCGCGGTGCTGATCGCGTCACCAGACCATCTTCCAAAAATCGCCGCCGACATGTCGGCTGAGGTGAAGTTGCTCGCCGCGGCGTTCTGGCCGGGCGCGCTCACGCTCGTGGTTGCCAAACGCATTGAG
>JACQED010000524.1 GCA_016200785.1 Chloroflexota bacterium | reverse complement strand
GAGACAGACGGCTACAGCGTGCTGGATCACATCGAGGCATTGGAGCGACACGTGGGGCCGGGGCTGTTCCCGGCCATCCTGGCGAACACCAATCAAAGCGGCCCCCTGCCCGGCCACCTGCAGTGGGTGCGCGTCGATCCGCCGGTCAACGGCTCGCGCCGCATGCTCGCCGCCGATGTCTCGCACGCGAAGTATCCGTGGCGGCACGATTCAGCCAAACTCGCCGGAGTGCTGATGCAGTTATTGAGTGAATACACGTCCACAGGAGTTGCGCGCTTGCGTAAGGGTCGAGGACCTCTTAATCACGAATGGCACGAATGAACGAACGACACGAATGTTTTTATTCGTGATATTCGCCTATTCGTGCCATTCGTGATTTTCCGACACTCCAACTGCGTAACTCGCAGTCCAATGGCAAAGGCTAATCGAGGAAATGAAACCATGAAACACAAAGTCGGCATCAACGGTTTCGGGCGCATCGGGCGTCAAGTGTTGAAGGCCATCAAGGAACGGCACGGCGACGAATTGGAAGTCGTCGCCATCAACGACCTGTTCGACGCGAAGACGAACGCCCACCTGTTCAAATACGACAGCACCTACGGCGTCTATCCCGGCACGGTCGGCGTCGAGGATGGCAACCTGGTCGTGGACGGCACGCCGGTCAAAGTGTTCGCCGAGAAAGACCCGGCCAAAATTCCGTGGAAGGATGTCGGCGCGGAGATCGTGATCGAGTCCACCGGCCTGTTCACCGACGCCAAAGGTGATCCCGAAAAGGGCAAAGCCGGCGCGCGCGTTCACATCGCCAGCGGCGGCGCGAAGAAGGTGATCATCTCCGCCCCGGCGAAGAACGAGGACATCACTATCGTGCTCGGCGTCAACGACGACAAGTACGATCCGGCCAGGCACAACGTCGTCTCGAACGCCTCCTGCACGACCAACGGCCTCGCGCCGGTCGCCAAAGTGCTGAACGACCGGTTCGGCATTCAGAAGGGTCTGCTCACCACCGTTCACGCTTACACCAATTCGCAACGCCTGCAGGACGTGGCGGCGAAGGACGTGCGTGACGCGCGGGCGGCGGCGGAGAACATCGTCCCGTCGGAGACGGGCGCGGCCCGCGCGGTGGGGCTGGTGATCCCCGAACTCAAGGGCAAGTTCGGCGGCATGGCCTTCCGCGTCCCCACGCCAACCGTGTCGGTGATTGACTTCACCGCGATCCTCGACAAGCCCGCGACCAAAGACGAAATCACGACGGCGATGAAGGAATACGCCGCCGGGCCGATGAAGGGCATTCTCGAAGTGACCGACGAGCCGCTCGTCTCCAGCGACCTGCGCGGCAACACCAACTCGTCCATCTTCAGTTCGATGGATACGCTGGTGCTGGGGGATATGGTCAAAGTCGTCGCCTGGTACGACAATGAGTGGGGCTACGCCTGCCGGACGGCGGACTTAGCCGCGATGCTGGCGAACAAGTTGTAAGTCGGGCGAGTCGAATCGGAACGTTGGCTGCCAAGCGCAGGAGTTCACGAATTCGCCGCCGGCACACCGAGCGGCGCAACTGTGGTATAGTAACGTCCGAGCATTGTGAGCCTTGTGGGTGCAACCAGCCGCCAGACCAATTCAATGGTCGGGCGGCTTTTTATTCCGGCCATCCAGGCCGGCCGAAGGAGACTCGAAATGAATGTGAAACTCTATGTGGGCAACCTATCGTACGACACGACCGAAGACGATCTGCGTATCCTGTTCGCCCAGGCGGGCGCGCTCACCAGCGTCGCGCTGATCAAGGACCGCGACACCGGCCGCTCCAAAGGCTTCGGCTTTGTGGAAATGAGCGCTCAGGCGGAAGCCGAAAAGGCCATCAGTATGTTCAACGGCTACAAGTTGGGCGACCGTGAATTGACGGTGAACCTGGCCCGGCCACGCGAAGAGCGCGGCGACTCCGGCAACCGGCGCGGCGCATTCGGCAACCGCAGTGGCGTAGGCAAAGATCATAAGAGGCGCGGCGGCAACCGCCGATATTAGAGGCTGGCCACTAAAGCGCGTGAACAGTGAGAATATTAGTCGCAGGCGAAAGTTCCCCGCCAGTTTCAATACCTGCGGGGTTTCAGAAACCCCGCAGGTCTCCGCCCGTTGCTTCGGGTATAACGCAGAACTGTCGGCACTTTCGCCCGCCCCACACTACAGCGAATTGGGGAAAGAACGAATTCGCTGATTCCCCAATTCGCTGTAGTGCTGCCCGCCGACACTTTTGCGCTATACCCCGTTGCTTCGTTCAGCCAGCCACTGCAAGCCGCCTCCCTATCACCAACCCCTCTCCCAGATAGAACTTCAACTCCGCTCCTTCCCCCTCCGGCGTCAGCCACTCCCGCGCGGCCTCCGGCGCATCTAACAACATGACCTTCAGCCGCGCTTTCATCTCCGGCGGCACGTCCATTCGATCCGCCCAACTGTCGAAACCGATCGGCTTGCGGAAGGCCTCGGCGGCCTCGACCGTCAGCCCGGCGGCCTCGAAGAAACCGATCCACGCCTCCAGCGAATACTCGCGCTGGTGCGACGGGTCGCGCAGTTTCTCGAAGTCGTTGATGTATTGCGCGGCCTGCGGGTCGTTCGGCACGGTGTTGTCAATCACGGCGACGGCGCCGCCCGGCTTTACAACCCGGGCGCACTCGCGGACGAAGCGGCCCACGTCGGCAAAGTGGTGCGGCGCGAGGCGGCACGTCACCAGATCGAATCCGGCGTCGCCGAACGGCAGGGCCATCGCGTCGGCCTCGCGAAAGGCGACGTTGGTCTGACCCTGCCCGGCGATGAACTTCCCCGCGGCGATGAGCATCTCCGGCGTGATGTCGGCTGCCACCACTTCGGCGACGAAGCGGCTGACGGCCAGCGCCGTGTGGCCGCCGCCGGTCGCCACGTCGAGCGCGCGCCACGAAGGTTGAGGCCGCGTGAGTTCGATCAGCCGGTCGAGACTCTCGCCCGCGCGATGATCGACCGATTTGACGTATCGCTCGGCGCGCGTGCCGAATTGCTGTCTGACTATGTTTTTGTGATCGGCCATAGTATGCTACAATCTCTCACATCGATAGGAGGAACTACGCAATGCGACTCCCCCAACGCCGCCGCCGCCGGGCCGCGCTGATCCCGCTTGTCCTCGGGATCGCCGCCGTCCTGCTTCTGGGGGTCGGCGCGGCGATCGTGTTCGTTTCCCTGAGCGACGCATTCAAGCCGACGGCCACGCCCACCGTCACGGCCTCGCCGACGATCGCGCCGACCTACACCGCTTCGGTCACCGCCACGATCACCGAGACGCCCGGCCCGTCGCCGACGCCGACCGAGCGCCCGGTGTTCACCTACACCGTCCAGACGGGTGACACGCTGTTCGGCATCGCCGACAAGTTCCAGATCAGCGTGCCGCAATTGGTGGCCGCGAACAATCTCGGCACGACGGGCATTCAGGCCGGCCAGACGCTCACCATCCCGCCGCCGAGCTATCAACTGCCCACGGGCACGCCTCTGCCCACCGGCCTGGCGCGCAATGCCAAACTATTCCACACCGTCAAGCCGGGCGACACTCTGACCGGCATCGCCATCACCTACCAAACCACGATCGAGGATATCCTGGCTCGCAACAAGGATATCATCAAAGACCCCAACAGCCTGCCGGTCGGCGCGGTGCTGGAGGTGCGTTGGGGGCTGGCCCCGTGGACGCCGACGCTGCCGGGCTTCACCGTTACGCCGACCGCCGGAACGCCGCAACTGCAAACCGCCACCGGCACGAAGACGCCGTAATGGTTGTGGATCGGTCGAATTTTCGGAGCGAAGTTCGCGGGCCGGAGCCTCCGGGGCTGGCCCGGGCTGCTTTGCTCTTTGCCCGCGAGATCGCCTACCCCGACCTGCGCCCTTCGATCTACCTGGCTCAGATCGACGACTGGGCTGAAGCCGTTCAACGCCGCCTTTCCCCCGACGACTCAATCTCCGAACGTGTCACCCGACTGACCCACTTCCTCTTCGACGACATCGGCCTGCGCGGAAACCGCGAGGACTACGGCGATCCGCGCAACAGTTATCTCAACGAGGTGATGATGCGCGGCCTCGGCCTGCCGATTTCCCTTTCGGTGATTTTTCTCGAAGTCGCGCAACGCGTCGGCCTGCGGGCCGAAGGCATCGGCCTGCCGGGGCATTTCATCGTCGCGGTGCATCTACAGCACTCGCGGCGCTTTCTCGATCCGTTCAACGCCGGACTGACGGTGAACGCCGAGGACGCCGCCCGGCTGGTGAGCGACACGACCGGCTTCGCCGGATCGCTTCAGCACGAATGGTTCGCCCCCTCGCCGCCCGATGTCATCATCGCGCGCATGTTGTTCAACTTGCGCGGCGCGTATGTCCGGCGCGAGGCGTGGCCGCAAGCCATCGCCGTCGTCGAGCATCTGCGTATCCTCCAGACCGATACGCCCGATCATCTGCGCGACCTGGGCCTCTTGCACTTCCGCAACAACTCACTGCGCGCCGGGGCAAGTTTTCTCGAAGAGTACCTCGTGCGCAACCCCGCCGCGCAGGACGCGCCTTCGATCCGGCAAAACCTGGCGGCGGTGCTGGAGCAGCTGGCGCGACTGAACTGAACGGAGTCGTCAGTCTTCAGTCTGACGATCGAGGTCTGAAGACTGACGACTGATTGCCCGTCACAACCGCCGCATTCCGCATCAACCCGCGCCGTTTGGGCCGGGCCAGCGGCGTATCCCCAAATCGCTCTCGAAACTCCTCCTCGGTCATCGCCAGTAACTCATCCAGCGCGAGGGTCGCACTTTGTGGTTTGGATTTTGGAGTTTGGATTTTGGAGTTCCACGGACATACCTCCTGACAAATATCGCAGCCAAACACCCAATCTCCAACTTTCGATCGCAAGTCCTCCGGCATCTCCCCCTTTAACTCAATCGTCAGATACGAAATGCACCGGCGCGCGTCGAGAATGCGCCCGTCGAGAATCGCATCGGTCGGGCAGGCGTCGAGGCAACGGGTGCATGAGCCGCACCGGTCGG
>JACQED010000531.1 GCA_016200785.1 Chloroflexota bacterium | reverse complement strand
TGCCACACCGGCGTTTGGCGACGTAGACATTGCCCTCACCTCGGTGATCACCGTGACCTTCAACCAGCCGATGGATCACATGACGGGCGAAGCCGCGTTCTCGTTGTCGTCGGACAAGGGAAATAACGCCGCCGGCAAATTCCGCTGGGACGAAAAAAGCGTCGCAATGACCTTCACGCCGAGCGCAAAGCTTGATCTTGGCACGACCTACACCCTGGCCGTCGCCACCTCAGCCAAGTCGATCGGCGGCGGCGCGGCGATGAGCCAGCCCTACTCCAGCACGTTCACCACTGTTCCGTATCCGGGCGTCGCGTCCACGACTCCGGCAAACGGCACGCGTGACGCCGAAGTATACGGCGGCTTCTCGATTCATTTCTCCGCGCCGATGAACGTCGCCACGCTCGACGACAATGTGACGATCCTCCCGAAACCGACGCAGGTCTACACTTACTGGAGCGACTACGACAAGAGTTACAACATCAACTGGGATTTCAACCCTTCGACGGACTATGAAGTGACGCTCGGCCCGAACATGGCCGACCCTTACGGCAACACGCTCGGCCAGCCGACCGTCGTGAAGTTCACGACCAAAGCCCTCGACCCGGCGGCGTATCTCAATACCAACGGCAACATCGGCACGTACAATGCCTACACCGACACGGTGGTGTATGCGACCACGCGCAACGTGCATTCCGTTGACTTGTCACTGTATCAACTCGACCCCGACACTTTTGGCCGCCTGACGGGGCCGAACAGTTACGACGAACAGCGCAACTTCACCCCGGACCCGAACACCCGGGTCAGAGAGTGGAAAGTGCCGGTCGAGTACGACCTCAACAAACTGATCCTGACGAAACTCAACATCGCCTCGGACTCGGGGGGCGCTCTCGCTCCCGGCCTGTATTACCTCAACTTGAACTCGCCCGAACTCGGCGAGTTCTCCGGCAACCAGAAATACTTCCTCGTCGTCTCCGGCGCGAATCTGACGATGAAAGTCGGGCTGAAGGAAGTCCTCATCTGGGCGACCGACCTGAGCACGGGCCAGCCGCTCCCGAATCTGCCTATCGCGATCCGCGACCAGAACTTCAATTCGGTCAACGAGGGCAAGACCGACGCCGATGGCTTGTTCAAGACCAATATCAGCGGCCAGCCCGACCTTTACGCGACGCTGTATGCTGTGTCTCAGGGAGGGCCGGGTCTCGACTCGTTCGCCCTCGCCACCTCGCAGTGGTCGTCGGGCATCGAGCCGTGGGATTTCAATTTGCAGGGCGATTACTACGGCACGAACTATCAAGCCTACTTTTACACCGACCGCCCCGTGTACCGCCCCGGCCAGACGGTGAACTTCCGCGCCGTGCTCCGCGCCGAGGACGACGCCCGCTACACTGTGCCCGACCTCGCGCCCATCCCGGTCGGCATCCTCGACGACAAAGGCGAGGAAGTCTACAGCCAGACGCTGAAACTCTCCGAGTTCGGAACGATCAGCGGCCAGTTCACGCTGTCCGACGAAGCCGGCACCGGCTACTACAACATCAATGCCAAGATTCCCGGCGAGCCGGATCACACTTACGGCGTGGGCTTTCAGGTGGCCGAGTATCGCAAGCCGGAGTTCCTCGTGGATGTTGCCACGGACAAATCGGCGGTCGTGCAGGGCGACACCATCGAGGCGAAGATCGACTCGAAATTCTTCTTCGGCGGCGCGGTCTCGAACGCCGACGTTCACTGGTCACTGCTGTCGAGCAGTTACTTCTTCAACTACGACGGGCCGGGCGGATACTTTGAATTCACCGATTTCGACTGGTCGTCGGGCGAAAGCGGCCCGGTGTACGGCGAGGCCGGCGAACTGATAGCCGAGGGCGACGGCAAGACCGACGCGAACGGCATGTTGACCTTGCGCCTGCCGGCCGACATCAAAAAGAAGCCCACCTCGCAGACCTTCACCGCCGAAGCGACCGTGACCGACGTGAACGGACAGGCGGTCAGCGGGCGGACGGCGATCATCGTCCATCAGGGCAGTTTCTACATCGGCCTGCGCCCAGAGCAGTACGTGGGCACCGTCGGCGAGCCGCAGACGGTCAACATCGTCGTCTCGGATTGGAACAGCAAGCCCGTTCCCAATCAGCAGATTCGGGTCGTCTTCAGCAAGCACGAGTGGTTCAGCGTGCAGGAGCAGGACGCGAACGGCAACAACATCTTCACCTGGGACGTGAAAGACACGCCGGTCTTCACGACAACGGCGACGACCGATGCAGGCGGAATGACGACAGCGGCCTTTACGCCGGACGCCGGCGGCACGTACAAAGTGCTCGCCACCGGTCAGGACTCCGGCGGCCACACCGTGCGCTCTTCGACGATCCTGTGGATTTCGTCGCACGACTACGTAACATGGCGGCAGGACAACAACGATCGCATCCGGCTGATCGCCGACCGCAAATCCTATGCCCCCGGTGACACCGCCAAGATTCTGATCCCCTCGCCATTTCAGGGTGAGGCGAAAGCTCTCATCACCGTCGAGCGAGGTCACATCCTGGAACACGAAGTCATCACGCTCGCTTCCAACAGCACCACTTACCAACTGCCCATCACCGCCGAGTTCGCCCCCAACGTTTTCGTGAGCGTCGTCATCGTCAAAGGCGTGGACGAGAACAACCCGACGCCGGGCTTCCGGCTGGGGCTTGTCCAACTCAAAGTCAGCCCCGAACAGCAGGAGATCAAAGTCAGCCTCACGCCGGACAAAGCGAAAGTCGGCCCGCGCGACACGGTGACTTACGGGGTCAAGGCGACCGACTACAAAGGCAATCCGGTCAAAGCGGAATTCTCGCTCGGCCTCGCCGATCTCGCGGCCCTCTCGCTCGCGCCGCCGAACGCCGGCCCGATCCTCGACGCGTTTTACGGCACCCGCGCCCTGAGCATCCGCACCGCGCTCGGCCTCACGCTCTCGGTCGATCGGCTGAACGTGCTGGCCGCGCAGGCGAAGGGCGGCGGCGGTGGCGGCGGCGCAGAGTTCTTCGAAGTGCGGCAAAAATTCCTCGACACTGCGTTTTGGAGTTCCTCAGTCGTCACCGACGATAAAGGTCAGGCCTCGGTGTCGATCACTCTGCCCGACAACCTCACCACGTGGCGGCTCGACGCGCGCGGCATCACGGCGAACTCGCTCGTCGGCCAGAACACGGTGGACATCGTGGCGACGAAAGACCTCCTGATCCGCCCGACGACGCCGCGCTTCTTCGTCGTCGGCGATCAGGTGGAACTCGGCGCGGTGGTGAACAACAACACCGCGAACGCGATTGACGCGCAAGTGGGACTCACGGCGAAGGGGGTGACGGTTGCGGGCGACGCGGCGCAGACGATCAACGTCCCGGCGAAGGGCCGCGCGAACGTGACGTGGCGCGTCACTGCGTTGGACGCGCCTGCCGCCGATCTCACGTTCAGCGTTTCC
>JACQED010000530.1 GCA_016200785.1 Chloroflexota bacterium | reverse complement strand
CTGGTCTTCCGTCTGGCGGAACACGAACGTTCTCGCCGCATTGAGCCTCGGCCTTCTCATCACGGCGGGAAACGAAAGCCTCAATGTGGTATACGGCGCGTGGATGGAAAGGACTTACGGCCTGACCGTCGCCGCCCTCGGCTTGTCGGTCACCGTCATCGGCATCGCCGAACTGGCGGCGGAAGGGCTGGTGATCTTCCTGTCTGACCGGCTTGGCAAACGCCGGGCGGTCGCGGCCGGCATCGCCGCCGGCACGTTGGCGTATTTTGCCCTGCCCGCTCTCACCTTCGATCTCAAGTTCGCGCTGATCGGGCTATTCCTCGTCTTCATCACCTTTGAGTTCACGATTGTCACCAGCATCCCACTGATGACCGAACTGGTGCCGGAAGCGCGCGGAACGGTGATGAGCGCAAACATAGCGGCCCACGCCGGCGGCCGTATGCTCGGCGCGCTCATCGGCGCGTACGTTTTTCATTTCGGTTTCTTGTGGAACGGCGTGGCGGCGGCTGTGTTGAATCTTGTGGCCCTGGGGCTGGTGGTGTGGGTGGTAAGGGAGAGGAAAGGAAAGTAGAATCAGAACATGCCACCCTGTGACCTCCTCATCCACTCCGCTTCTCAACTCCTTACCCTCGCCAGCGGCCCACAGCGCGGCGACAAACTCGGCCATCTCGGAATTATCGAAGACGGCGCGATCGCGATCAACGACGGCCGCATCATCGCCGTCGGCCCGTCGTCCGATCTGCACGCCCAGTTCGCTCCACGCTCCACGCTCGACGCTTCACATCACGTTGTTCTCCCCGGCTTCGTAGACCCTCACACCCACCTCGTCTGGGCCGGCGACCGGGCCAACGAGTTCGAGATGCGAATCGCCGGCGCGAGTTACATGGAGATCATGGCCGCTGGCGGCGGGATCATGTCCACCGTACGCAAGACGCGCGCCGCCAGCGTTGACCAACTCGTCGCCGAAACGCGCCCGCGCCTCGATCGGATGCTGGCGCACGGCACGACGACCGCCGAAGCCAAGACCGGCTATGGCCTCGAAACGCAAGCCGAACTGCGCCAACTCGAAGCCATCGCCCGCCTCGACGCCGAGCACCCCATCACTCTCGTTCCCACCTTCCTCGGTGCGCATACCGTCCCCGAAGAGTACAAGGGTCGGCAGGAAGCGTACGTGGATTTGGTCGCGAACGAGATGCTGCCAGCGGTGGCACGCGCCGCGTCACCCGCCACTCGTCACACGTCCCTCTTTTGCGATGTGTTCTGCGAAGAAGGCGCGTTCACCGTCTCCCAATCGCGACGGATACTAGAGCGGGCGCGGGAGTTGGGCTTCGGCCTCAAAATTCACGCCGACGAATTTGTTGGGCTAGGAGGAACGAAACTCGCGGTCGAACTCGGCGCGGCATCGGCGGATCATCTGGTTTACACGCCCGAGGAGGACATTGAGGCGTTGGGGCGGGGGAATACGGTGGCGGTGGGATTGCCGGGGACGCCGTTCGGACTCGGACAGAAAGATTACACGCCCGCCGGCGCGATCTTGAAAGCAGGCGGCATCCTCGCGCTGGCGACCGACCTCAACCCCGGCACGACGTGGTGCGAATCCATGCAGATGGTGATCGCGCTGGCCTGCCGCTACATGAAACTCACCCCGGCACAAGCCATCGCGGCGGCGACGATCAACGCCGCGCAGGCGATTGGGTGGGCAGATGAAGTGGGAAGTTTAGAAGTGGGAAAGCGGGGAGATGTTATCGTTTTAGACGCGCCGGACTACCGGCATCTCGGCTATCGCTACGGCACGAATCTTGTACGAACGGTGATCAAGTCGGGAAAAATCGTTGTTGAGTAGGCTCTCGGCCTCTCTCCAAACGACAGCAATCTGCGAAGCGGGTCGTCGGGAGAGAGGCGGGGGGTGAGGGCTGAAGAGCGCATGAAATGCTATCTCCCTCGATCTTCGCTCCCACCTTCGCCAATTTCCTCACCGTCCTCGCCGCCGTCGCCGCGCTCGCCGTCGGCTGGATGATCCTGCGATTCATATTGAAATTGACGCGCATCATCTTCACCGTCGGCTGTCTGAGCCTCTTGGCCGTCACCATTGCGCTCGCTTTGATTGCGTTCATCGGCAAAGGCTCGTAGCGACGACGTGCCGGGCCGTCGCTACCCCTTCACCTTCTTCACCGCATCGTTCATCTTATTCAACGTTTCTTCGACGTCCGCGGCGGAG
>JACQED010000514.1 GCA_016200785.1 Chloroflexota bacterium | reverse complement strand
GTCAACTTCGGGCTGGGACTGATTTTGGGCGGCGTTGCGGCGGCGTGGGTGATCCTGGTGGGTGAACAGCCCCGCCACGCCGCCGCCGCCGCGTTCGCGTCGCCGTCCCCGCTCGGCCTGCTCCTCTATCTCGTCGCCGCCAATCTTTCGCTCGCCATCTTCAATCTCATTCCGGCGTTTCCGATGGACGGCGGGCGATTGCTTCGCGCAACGCTGGCGAGGTTTCTCGATCTGCTGACGGCCACACGCATCGCCGCAGTGGCCGGGTACATTATCGCCGGTGGGTTGATCGTCGCCGGCATCGCCGGACTGCCGATGTGGCGCGTTCCGGGGAATCCACTGCTGGCGCTGGTCGGCGTGTTCGTGGTCATCGGCGCGCGCTACGAGGAATTCTGGTTGAGAGCCCGGGTGACGCTCAGCCGCATTCCGGCGCGGCAGGCGATTCAGATGCCGACGTGGACGGTTTCACCGGGCGATGTGATCTCGCCGTTGATCGGCATCCATTCGTTTCAAACGCAACCGGCCCTGCCGGTCGTCGCCGGGCGAAAAGTTGTCGGTCTCTTGCTCGAAAAGGATTTGCGGGCGGCGCTCGTCAGGCCGGAGCGATTGACCATCGCCCATGTGATGCGCGCGGACTTTCCTCGCGTGCGGGTGACCGACAGCCTGTGGCAAGCGCACGAATTATTGACCGGCTACGGCTTCCCGGCTCTGCCGGTGGTCGAGGATGGCAAACTCGCAGGACTCATCACGCGCGCCGACGTGAGGCGCGCCGGGCGCCAGGGAAGCAACGACCCGCCGGGTCGCCTCCACGAAGATCGCGCGCCCGATATCCGAACCATTTCACTAGGAGAGAACAACAACCTATGAGCAGGAAATTGAGCGTTCCCGGCCCGAAGGCCAAAGCGATTCTGAGGCGCGACGCGGCGACCATCTCGCCCTCGTATCCGCGCGACGTCCCGTTTGTCATGTCTCACGGGCGCGGGTCGGAAGTGTGGGACGTGGACGGCAATCGGTACATTGACCTGGCCGCCGGCATCGCCGTGTGCGCCACCGGCCACTCGCACCCCGCAGTGGTGCGCGCGATTCAGCAACAAGCCCAGGAGTTCATTCATATCTCGTCCGACTTCTATCATCCAAGAATGGTGGAACTGGCCGAGAGGCTGGACGAAATCGCGCCGTTCAAAGAGGACGCGCTATGCTTCCTCACAAACTCCGGCACCGAGACGGTCGAGGCCGCGATCAAACTCGCGCGCTGGCACACCGGCCGCTCGCGCTTCATCGGCTTTCTGGGCGGCTTCCACGGGCGCACCATGGGCGCGCTGGCTTTCACCGCCAGCAAAAGCGTCCAGCGCGCCGGGTTCTTCCCGATGATGGGCGGCGTGACGCACGTTCCGTTCCCCGATCCCTATCGCCCGATCCTGAACTTCAATGGAGGTAACGGCGGGTCGCGCGACTACGGCGACACGGTGGTGGACTACATCGAGAATATCCTGTTCGCCAGCGCCCTGCCGCCGGACGACGTGGCGGCGATTCTCGTCGAGCCGATTCAGGGCGAAGGCGGCTACGTCGTGCCGCCCGACCACTTCTTCCCGCGCCTGCGCGGGCTGTGCGACAAGCACGGCATCCTGCTCATCGCCGACGAGGTGCAGAGCGGCATGGGCCGCACCGGCAAGTGGTGGGCCATCGAGCACTGGGGCGTCGAGCCGGACATCGTCTGCATCGCCAAGGGCATTGCCTCCGGCATGCCGCTCGGCGCGATGGTCGCGCGCAAGAGCGTGATGGACTGGCCGATGGGCGCGCACGGCAACACCTACGGCGGCAATCCGATCTCGTGCGCCGCCGCGCTGGCTACCATCCACCTGATCGAGTCGGGCTTGATGGACAACGCGGCGACGATGGGCGAACACATCGTGGATGCGCTGACAGAAATCCAGCCGCGCCACGCCTCCATCGGCCACATCCGCGGCAAGGGGCTGATGATCGGCGTTGAACTCGTGGCCGACAAGAAAACGAAGGAACCGGCGAAGGCCCTGCGCGACCGATTGATCGAGCATGCCTTTGAGCGCGGCCTGCTCCTGCTTGGCTGTGGCCAGAGCGTCGTCCGCATCGCTCCGCCGCTCAACATCGAGCGGACTCTGGTAGACGAGGCGCTGGGGATTTTCGAGGAGGCGCTGACCGAGGCGAAGGCGGAGACGCCGG
>JACQED010000513.1 GCA_016200785.1 Chloroflexota bacterium | reverse complement strand
CGAACGGCAACCCGACGGTGACGGCGAACGTGATCGGCGTCGTCGAGAATCAAGCGCCGACGCGGCATCTGCGATTCAAACTGCCGGCCCGTGGCGGCGCGATCGCCGGCGATCCCGCGCAGGACGTGTGCAAAGTCGCGCTCGTCGAACGGCACAAGGCGACAGGCCGCGTGCAGGTCGGGTTCGCCCACGGCTTCGGCTTCAACGTGCCGTGCGCCGTCGCTTCGACCGTAGCGCACGATAGCCATCACATGCTCGTCGTCGGGACGGACGACTCCGCGATGGCGCTCGCCGCCAACGAACTCGCGAAAGCGAGCGGCGGCATGCTCGTCGTCAAAGAGGGAAAAGTGGAGGCCATCGTCGAACTGCCGATCGCCGGCCTGATGTCCGACGAGCGCGCGGAGGTCGTGGCGCAGAAGGCCGAGCGCGTGCTGGCCGCTTACCGCGCGTGCGGCTGTTATTTGAACAATGCCAACATGCAGTTGTCGCTGTTGGCGCTCGTCGTGATCCCTGAACTGCGGATTTCCGATCTGGGTTTGGTGGACGTGACGAAGTTCGAGTTTGTGCCCGTGCTGGAGCAGTGAGTGAGGACAGGGGGAAATCGGTGTATACTTCAGTTCGCCCAGGAGACATGATGTCAGAGACGATCCAGAAAATCAAAGCCCACGTCGCGGACTCGCGCGAGAAGATCATCGCGTTCATGCGCGAGATTTGCGCTATTCCGAGCATGGATTCGCAGATTGGCCCGGTGGGCGAGCGGATCGGGGCCGAGATGCGGAAACTCGGTTTCGACGAGGTCCGCTTTGACAAGATGGGCAACATCCTCGGGCGGATCGGCAACGGCTCGAAGACGATCGTCTACGACTCGCATATTGACACGGTGGGCATCGGCGATCGATCGGCGTGGGGCTGGGATCCGTTCGAGGGCAAGGTGGAAGACGGCATGCTGTACGCGCGCGGCGCATGTGACGAGAAGGGCAGTACGCCGGGGATGGTGTACGGGCTGGCTATTGCCCGGGACCTCGGCCTGCTCGGCGGCCTGACGGCGTACTACTTCGGCAACATGGAGGAATGGTGCGACGGCATTGCGCCCAACTCGTTTGTCGAAGCCGATCCCGGGCTGCGCCCGGACTTCGTGGTCATCGGCGAGCCGACCAAGATGCGCATCTATCGCGGACACAAAGGACGCATCGAGTTGAGGATCATCGCCCAGGGCAAATCGGCCCATGCGGCCTCGCACTACCTGGGCGACAACGCGATCTACAAGATGGCGAATATCATCACCGCCGTGCGTGAGCTCGACCGCCGCCTCAAAGTCGATCCCTTTCTTGGCAAAGCGACCGTCGCCGTGACCGACGTCACGGCGCGGACGGCGTCGCTGAATGCCGTGCCGGATCAGTTCACGATCTACCTGGATCGCCGGATCATCTTTGGCGAAGACCAGGAAAACACCCTGGCGCAGATCAAAGGGTTGATTCCGGATTACTTGCAGGATGAGATTCAAGTCGAGCAACTGCACTACGACACGCCCAGTTACACCGGGTTCGTCTTCCCGGTGGACAAGTATTACCCGGCGTGGGCGCTCGAAGAAAGCCATCCGTTGGTGGAGGCGGGACACCGCACGATTGAGGCGTTATGGGGCGAGAGGCGTTCCAGCGGTAAGTGGGACTTTTCGACGAACGGCACGTATTGGGCGGGCAAGGCGAAAATCCCCTCTATCGGATTTGGGCCTGGCGAAGAAGAATGGGCGCACACTGTCCAGGAGCACATTCGCCTGGATGACGTCGTTGACGCAGCCGAGTGGTACGCGCTATTTCCGAATACGCTGACCGCAAATCCTTGATTGATTGGGCGGACGGTATCGCGCCCGCGCTCCATGGGCCGGGGTGCCCCGCCGGCCGCTCTTTGACAGCTGAGTACGGCTCTGCCTCTCGACTGGATGACATTCGGCTGCGATAGACGTGGCACAATGCAGTAAGGCCGCCGCGGGTTAAAGGATTACCCTGTGGCGAATTGAATCAAATCACGGAGGAACCCATTATGCGGAGTTTCGCGGGACGTGACATCCTCTCGCTCAAAGACTTTGAACGGGAAGAGTTCTTTCGGGTCTTTCAAGTGGCCCAAGACCTCGAGCCGATCGCGCGCGATCGGCGTAACAGTGACCTGCTGAGACACAAGACGCTGGTTACAGCTTTCTATCAGCCCTCCACCCGTACGCGCCTGGCGCATGAAGCGGCCATGCACCGTCTGGGCGGGCACGTGACCGGCTTCTCGGATGCCAAGATGACGCGGGCTGGCGACTTCTATCAGGAGTCGATCAAGGACACCGTCAAGATGCTGGAGTTCTACGGCGACGTGATCGTGATGCGTCATTTCCAGCAGGGCGCTCCACACGAAGCGGCCAGGTGGGCCTCCATTCCGGTCATCAACGGCGGCGACGGCTGGGGCGAGCACCCCACGCAGATTCTCACCGACCTGTACACCGTGTTACGGGAGAAGGGTCGCATTGACGGGCTAAACTGGTTGGCAGTTGGCGATATGCGGATGCGCACCATGCACTCGCTGGCATACGCGCTGACGCAGTTCGCCTGCCCCATCACTTTCGTCGCGCCGCCTGAAATGTCGCTGACCTCCGAGTTCAAACAGGAACTCCAGCAATACAGCCTGGACTTCGCCGAAGCCGACCACGTCGAGCAAGCCATCGGCAAAGCCGACATCATTTTGGTCGAGCCTGTCGTTCAGCCTGATTACACCAAGTCGCGCGACGAGCGGTCGGGGGCCGTTAGCCTGACCCCGGCCAACTACAAGATCACCCGCGAGCTGCTGGCCGCCAAGGCCAAGCCGGATGCAATCCTGCTTCACTCGTTGCCGCGCATGGACGAGATCCCGACTGACGTGGACATGACTCGCTGGTCGCGTTACTGGCAGGAGGCTTTCAGCGGCGTCGTGATACGGATGGCGTTGCTCGCGCTTGTCTTGGGCGCGATGGAGTAAGGCGGTGGGCCGCCGGTCCGCTTAATGCGCTGACGCGCCCGTTCACCGTGTCAATTGATCTGGGGCCTGCGGCAAGCCGGTGGCTGGCAGGCCCCGTCGCTCGTAGAACATGAACTACCTCAACGATGCTAACGCTAAAGTGGATGGAATTGCCATGCCGACTGTTGTGACGATGAAGGAGTGGGCGGCTGAGTATCGCCGCAACAACCAGTGGGAACAGCAAGAGCGTATAGCGAGACTGCCACAGCTGTCGGTAGAGAATAGCGTGCAATCATATTTTGCGCTCTGCGAGATGCTGCTGCCTTTCGTGTTCGACGCCGAGAAAAACGCGGATCTGCGGGAGGCGCAGTTGCGGCATTACGAATCGTTGGCCGACAAGTGGCGCCGCCTGGCACGATGGAAACAGCATGTTCCCCAACCCTGATGCTGTGCGCCTTATGGCGGACTTTCTCGTAGAGCATGGCATTCCCTACATGGTAATCGGGGGCCTCGCCAATTCAGTGTGGGGCGAGCCGCGCGCAACGCTTGATGCTGACTTCAAAGTTAGTCTGAGCGGGCAATCCCTGAGCGACTTTCGGGCATTGATAGTCAAACGTTTCCCGGAACGCCAGACGAACATTCCACCTCACTTGCAGAGCGCGCACGTTGTTCATATTTGGGCGATGCCGGGTGTGGCTGTGGATTTGCTGATCAGTGTTTTTGATTATGAGCGCCAGGCCATCGAGCGTGCCGTGCCGACGGCGATCGGCGGTGTGCTGGTGCGAGTTTGCACTGCGGAGGATTTCATCGTACACAAAGTGGTGGCCAATCGAGACCACGATTGGGTGGATGTCGAGCGCGTACTCATGCGGCAGAAATCGAAGCTGGACCAAGCCTATATCATGGATTGGCTGAAGCAATTTTCAGAAGGCCTTGAAGCGCCCGAGATTCTGACGCGCTATCAAGAACTGCGGGCGCATTACGATCCCACCTGAGCGGACAGGAGACAGGACAAAATGCAAACCACACTTCGCGGCCGAGACTTCATCGGCGACCTTGACTTCAGCAAGGAAGAAATCGAAACCGTGCTGGACGTGGCCTGGGACTTGAAGCGCAAGCGCGCGCTGGGCGAGCCGCACCCCTATCTGCGCGACAAGACGCTGGCGATGCTGTTCTTCTTCTCCAGCACCCGCACGCGCGGCTCGTTCGAGGCCGGCATGGCCCAACTCGGCGGCCACGGCGCCTTCATCGAGTCGAAGACGACGCAGATCGCCCACGGCGACACGGCCAAAGAGATCGGCGAGATCTACGGACGGTATTTCGACGGCATCGCCGTCCGGCACGTGGACTGGGGGATCGGCAACCGGTACATCAACGACGTGGCGCAGAACTCTCGGTCGCCCGTTCTGAACATGCAGTGTGAGATTTATCATCCCTTCCAAATCCTGGCCGATCTGATGACGATCATGGAGAAGAAAGGGCGAGACCTGCGCCGCAAGAAGATGGTGGTCTCGTGGGCTTATGCCGCTTCTTATCAAAAGCCGATGTCGGTGCCGCAGTCGCTGATTTTGCAAATGCCGCGCTTCGGCATGGACGTGGTGCTGGCCCACCCGCCGGAGTTCAAGTTGATGCCGGACATCATGGCGCAGGCGCGGGCCGAGGCCAGGAGGTTCGGCGTGGGATTCGAACTGGCCGACTCCATGCAGGCGGCCTTCAAAGATGCGGACGTCATCTACGCCAAATCGTGGGGAGCGATGGTTCACACGCCCGACCCGGAAGAGGGCGCGAAGATTATCAAGAAGTACGAGTCGTGGATCACCGACGAAAGGAAAATGGCTCTGGCCAAGCCCGACGCGATCTACATGCATCCGTTGCCCGCCGACCGCAACATCGAAGTGACGGATGCCGTAATTGACGGCCCCAACTCGGTGGTGTACGATGAAGCCGAGAACCGCCTGCACGCGCAGAAGGCGGTGATGGCGTTGACGATGAGTTAAGGAGAGTCTTATGAACACACGAGTCGCCGTCGTCGCCGTTGGCGGCAATTCGCTAATCAAAGACGAGAAACACAAGAGCGTCCAGGATCAGTACGCGGCGGCGTGTGAATCCATGCACCACATCGCCGACATGATCCAGGAAGGCTGGAACGTGGTCGTCACGCACGGCAACGGGCCGCAGGTGGGCTTCATCCTGCGCCGTTCCGAACTGGCGCGGCACGAACTGCACGAGGTGCCGCTCGACGCGTGCGGGGCCGACACACAGGGCGCGATCGGCTACATGTTCCAACAGGCACTGCGCAACGAGTTCAAGCGGCGCGGCCTGAAAAAAGAAGCCGCGACCGTCGTGACGCAAGTGCTCGTCGATCGGGCCGACCCGGCCTTTCAGAATCCCAGCAAGCCCATCGGCTCGTTCATGAGCCAAGCCGATGCCAGGCCCAAGATCGAGATCGAGGGCTGGGCGATGATCGAAGACGCGGGGCGCGGCTGGCGCCGCGTGGTGGCCTCGCCTCAACCGAAGCAGATTGTCGAAGTGAACGCGATCAATTCGTTGATCCGCGAGAGCTTCGTCGTCATCAGCGTGGGCGGCGGGGGCATCCCGGTGATCGAGAACGAAGAGGGCGACCTGGTCGGCGTCGAGGCCGTCATCGACAAGGACTATGCCTCGTCACTGCTGGCCTCGAGCATCGGCGCGGATCTGTTCCTGATCTCCACGGCTGTCGAAAAGGCCGCTCTCAATTATAATAAGCCCGATCAAAAATGGCTCGACCGGATCACGCTGGCCGAAGCCAGGCAGTATCAAGCCGAAGGGCACTTTGCCAAGGGCAGTATGGGGCCGAAGATCCAGGCCATCATCTGGTTCCTCGAACGCGGCGGCCAGCAGGCTCTCCTGACGAACCCGGAGAACATCGGACGCGCGCTGGCCGGTCAAACCGGCACGTGGATTGTGCCCTGAGAAGAAATGCACGGGAGGAGGTGAAGCCTATCGCGGACTTCCGCTTGACGAGCACGAATGGGTAGCAACACCGTTATAGCGCCGCGCCAAGCGCGACGCGACTAGACTGCAACCAGGAGGAGTTGAGAGATGTTGACCAAAAAATTGTGGACAGTGGTGAGCGTGCTTGCCGCCGCGGCTTTCGTCGTAAGCGCGTGCGGCGGCGCGGCGACGACCGCCGCGCCCGCGGCCACCGCAGCCCCTAAGCCGACCGAAGCGCCCGAGACGGTTGGCAAGTTCCAGATCCCGGCCACCGAAGAAGGCAAGTTCAATGTGGCGATGGTGCTCATCGGCCCGCACGACGACGGCGGCTGGAGTCAGGCTCACTACGATGGCCTGCTGTACGTGGAAAAGAACGTGCCCAACACCCACGTCGCCTACGTGGAGCTCGTGCCAGAAGGCGCCGAGGCCGAGCAGGTCGTGCGCAGCCTGGCCCGCAAGGGTTTCAACCTGATCATCACCACCTCGTTCGGCTACATGGACGCGACCGGCACGGTGGCGGAAGAATTCCCCGACGCGACGTTTATCCACGTCAGCGGCTTCAAGACCAACGGCAAGAACTTCGGCAACCTCTTCGGCGCGATGGAAGACATGAAGCTGCTGGCCGGCATGGTGGCCGGGTCGCGCGCCAAGAAGGATGGCAACACCAAGCTGGGTTACATGGCGACGTTCCCCATCCCCGAAGAATTGCGCCTGGGCAACGCCTTTGCTATCGGCATGCGCAAGACTTGCGCGGAGTGCACGCTGGACGTGCGCTGGATCAACACCTGGCACGATCCGGTGGTGGAGAAGGAAGCGGCCGCTTCGCTGTTTGACGCGGGAGCGCAGGTCGTCTTCACCGGCGCCGACACGCCGGCCTCCGCCGACGTGGCGCAGGAAAAAGGCAAGTGGGGCATCACCTACGACTACGTTGGCTCGTGTAAGGTGGAACGCTGTCTCACGGCCATGTATTGGGACTGGGGCAAGATTTACGCCAGGATCGCTCAGGGCGTGATCGACAAGTCCTACAAGCCCGGCTTCGAATACTTCGAAGCCGACTCCGGCGCGCTGGGCCTGTACGGTTTCATGGAAGGCCAGCAACTGACTAAGGGCGAGTCAGATCTGCCCGCCGCAGACCTCCAGATGGTGCGGGACACGCTGGCCCAGATGCTCGCCGGCAAGTTCACCCGCTTCGACGTCTTTGCCGGCCCGATCAAGGACAACAAGGGCAAAGAGATCCTGCCGGCTGGCGCCAAGCTTGCGCCCGAGGACATTGACTGCTTCGCCGTTGGGGCGGATGCGCGTTGCAAAGTCGGCATGTACTGGTGGGCCGACGGCGTCACCGCCGAACTTCCGAAACTTCAGTAAGGCTGTCCCATCCGGGGCCAGGCGTTGCCCTGGCCCCGGAGTCCTTTTTCCGAGGGGAGGTTGGATGACCTCAACCCAGCACGTCGTCGAGATGCGGGGCATCGTCAAACGCTTTCCCGGCGTTTTGGCGAACGATCACGTTGACTTCGATCTGCGCGCGGGCGAAATCCACGCGCTCCTGGGCGAAAACGGCGCGGGCAAAAGCACGTTGATGAGCGTGCTGGCCGGCTTGTACAAACAGGAGGCCGGGACGATCCTCGTCCGGGGCGAGCCGGTTAGTTTCAATTCGCCGCGCGATGCCCTCGGCCTCGGCCTCGGCATGATCTATCAGCACTTCACTCTAATTCCCTCTCACACCGTCACCGAGAACATCCTGCTGGGCATGGGCGAACCGCGCTTTTTCATGCGCCTCTCGGACTATGATAAGCGCATGACGGAGCTGGGCGATCGCTTCGGGCTGAAGATCGCGCCGCAAGCCAAGGTCTGGCAACTTTCGGTCGGCGAACAGCAACGGGTCGAGATTCTCAAAATGCTCTACCGGGGCGTGGACATCCTGATCATGGACGAGCCGACCGCCGTCCTCGCGCCGCAGGAGATCGACGAGTTATTCAAGACCCTGCGCGCGATGGTGGCCGTGGGCAAGTCCATCGTCTTCATCAGCCACAAACTGAACGAAGTAATGGCAATCGCCGACCGGGTGACGGTGCTCAGGCACAGCAAGGTCACCGCCGCCGGCCTGCTCGCCGCCGAGACTTCGATCCCCGAACTCGCCAAACTGATGGTCGGCCGCACCGTGCTGTTCGACCTCGACAAAACGGCGCAGGCACCGGGGGAGGTCGTGTTGCAACTCAAAGACGTTTGCGCCGACAACGACAAAGGCCGGCCGGCTCTGCGCCACGTCAGCCTGACGGTGCGCTCGGGAGAAATCGTCGGCATCGCGGCCATCGCCGGCAACGGGCAGAGCGAGTTGGCCGAGGTCGTCACCGGCCTGCGGCACGCGACCTCGGGCCACGTGCTGGTGAGCGGCGAGGATATTACCAACCAGTCGGCGATGGCGGCCATCCGCGAGGGAGTGGCGTACGTTCCCGAAGACCGGACGCACGTCGGCTCCGCGCCCAATCTGAGCATTACCGACAACGTGATCATGAAGAGTTACCGCCAGCCGCCCGTCGCCAACGGCTGGTCGATCAACAGCACAGCGGCCAAGCAAAGAGCTGCGACCTTGAAAGACGAGTATCAAATCCTGACGCCGACGCTCGAAACGCCGGCGCGCATGTTGTCGGGCGGCAACCTCCAGCGAATGATTCTGGCGCGCGAACTATCCGCGAAACCGCCGCTCCTCATCGCAATGCAGCCCACGCGCGGCCTCGACGTGGGCGCGATTGAAGGCGTCCAGCGCCTGCTGTTGGCCCAGCGCGCGGCGGGCGCGGCCATTCTGCTTTCGTCGGAAGAACTGGAAGAAATCTTCGCGCTCAGCGATCGCATCGTGGTAATGTACGAAGGGCAGATCGTCGGCGAAATGCGCGAGCACGACGCCGAGACCATCGGCTTGATGATGACCGGCGCAAAACGCGCCACTGGCGAGGGGAGGTCGGCGTGACGACATTCGAATCGGCCCCGGTCAGGCGACCCCGTCTGCCGTTCACTATCCGAGTGGAGCGCCGCCTCGACGTTCCTGGCTGGTTGTCGCCGGCGGTGTCGGTGGGCGCGATCGTCGTGGCATTGATCCTCGGCGGGATCGTGCTCGCCATCAACGGCGGCGATCCCGTCGCCTCTTACGCCCACATCGGCAAGGCCGCCTTCGGCAATCTCGGCGTCTTCTCCGATACGCTGGTGAAGGCCACGCCGCTCATCATGGTCGGCCTCGCCTGTTCGCTTGCCTTTCGCATGAAGTTGTGGAACATCGGCGCGGAAGGCCAGTTCTACATGGGCGCGCTCGGCGCGAGCGCCGTCGTGCTGTCGGGGCTTGTTCCGCCGACTGCCTCCCGGTGGGTGACGTTGCCGATCATGCTCGTCGCCGGAATGATCTGCGGCGCGGCCTGGGGCTTCGTCCCGGGCTGGCTCAAAGCGCGGTTGAAGGTCAACGAGATCATCACCACGCTGATGATGAACTACATCGCCATCGCGCTGACGAATTTCTTCATATTCGGCGTGTGGAGCGAAGCCGGCTTTCAGATGAGCCGAACCTTTCAGAAATCCGCGTGGCTTCCCCGCCTCGCGGATCTCGCGTCTCAGATCAAAGCCTTCAGCGGCCTCACCACTCACCTCGGCCTGTTATTCGCGTTGATCGCCGTGGCCGTCGTGTGGTACATCGTCTACCGCAGTCGCTGGGGCTACGAAATCCGGCTCATCGGCGACAACCCTCGCGCGGCGCAATACGCCGGGGTCAACATCGTGCGCAATACGGTGCTGGTGATGATGACCTCGGGTGCGCTTGCCGGGCTGGCCGGGATGTCGGAAATTGCCGGCGTGGTGCACCGCCTGCAAGGGGCCATCTCGCCGGGTTATGGCTTCACCGGCATTATCATCGCCTGGCTGGCGAAACTCAATCCGGTGGTCGTCATTCTCGTGGCGATCCTCTTCGGCGGCCTGATCCTGGCTGGGCGCGAGATTCAACCTTCGGGAGTGCCCCGTCTCATTCAGGGAATCATTCTCTTCATGCTCATCGCGAGCGACGTGCTGTTGCGCTATCGCCTGCGCCTCGTGCGCGCCGGGGCGGAGGAGTAACCGTGGACTGGATCATCATTCTACAGGCTGGCGTCGCCAGCGGAACCGTGTTGCTCTTTGCGACTGTCGGCGAGATATTCGCTGAGCGCGCGGGCGTGTTGAACCTGGGACTGGAAGGGATGATGTTGATCGGCGCGATGACTGCGTTCAGCGTCACGTTGAAGACCGAAAACGGCTGGCTGGGCCTGCTGATCGCGATGATCGTCGCCGGCGTGCTGGCGCTGTTGCACGGATTGGTGACGATCCACTTCCAGGCCGATCAGGTCGTGAGCGGATTGGCCTTGACGTTCCTCGGCGCCGGCTTGAGCCTCGTCTTTGGCGAAGGCCTGAGCAAGGCCGGCACGATCTCGCTTCTGCCGGTGTTCACCGTTCCCCTCCTTTCAGCTATTCCGCTCCTCGGCCCGGTCCTGTTTACCAATCAGAGCGTCATGGTTTACCTGGGTTTTCTGCTCGTGCCGATCACGTGGTACTACATCAACTATACGCGGCCCGGCCTGCATCTGCGCGCGGTCGGCGAGAACCCGACGGCCGCCGACGCGATGGGCCTCAACGTCTATCGCCTGCGCTACCTCTACGTTTTCGTCGGCGGGATGCTGGCGGGACTCGCGGGCGGCACGATCAGCCTGGCGATCTCGCCGGGTTGGTTCAGCGAACTGACGACCTCCGGCCAGGGATGGATCGCCGTCGGCCTGGTCATTTTCGCGCAGTGGGACCCGTGGCGCGCGGCGTTTGGCTCGTACGCCTTCGGCGCATTGCGCCGGACGATTCTGGACATTCAGGGGCCGACGGTGCTGTTCGGCGTCGCTAATCCTTTCTATTACAATCCCTACTGGGGTTTCTTCCTCCAGATGGTGCCGTATGCCTTCACGATCGCCGTGCTGATCATCGGCTCGCGCGAGGCACTGCGCAAGCGCCTCGGCGCGCCGGCCGCGCTGGGCCTGCCCTACATCCGCGGCGAGCGCGGGCAATAGGATTCTTTGGCCGCGCGGTGGACAAGATACTCCCCCTGAAAAATCAAATCCGCGCCGCGCTCGGCGAGCGGCCGCTCGACTTGCTCGTGCGAAACGTGCGCCTCGTGGACGTTTATCGCGAGACGATCGTCGAAACCGATCTGGGCATCTGCGGCGACCGGATCGTTTCGGTGCTTCCCGGCGAGGCGCGAACGGCAACGACGACTGTGGATGCGCGCGGACAGTACGCCGTGCCCGG
>JACQED010000512.1 GCA_016200785.1 Chloroflexota bacterium | reverse complement strand
CCGTTTCGATCTCGCGTAGCGGCCAGAGCTCATCGTCTTTTTGCGTAGGCAAAAGGACGGCGGCTATCTGGTCGAGTTCGGCTCGGAGCGCGGGGAGTTTCGACTCTAGTTCGGCCACGCGCTCGGCGGCCCGGGCGGCAAGGTCGTCGGCGGCGGTGGTAAGGGCATGGAGCGCAAGGGCCACACTCTAAAGATACAGCGTCGGAGTCGGGTATGCAAGCGAATCGGGGAACCCTGGGGTTCGGTTGGTGCGCATGCGGGAGTTCGACCATTGCGCTACAATGTTCGTGTGCCAACCCCGGCCCTCCTCACCCTCATCATCGGCAGTTCTAGCCCTCTCCTTCGTGAAGCGCTCGCCGCTTTATCGAGCAATGTGCCCGGCCTCCGAGTAGCCGCGACCGCCTCAAGCCCGTCCGAGGTGGGGCGGATCGTACCCGATCCGTCTGTTGTGCTTTGGGACATCATAGAAATCGCTGATCCGGCGCGCGTCGTGCGTGAACTCCGGTCGGCCCTGCCACCGCAAACGGCGATTCTCTTGCTCGGCCTGCCGCTGGACGGAACGCGCCTCACCGACCTGCTGCGCGCCGGCGCGGCCGGCTACGTTACGCTTGACTCCACCCCCGGCGAACTGATCGCCCTTCTCCGGCAAGCGGCCAGCGGCGAAGTGGCGGTGTCGCCACAACTCGCCGTCCGCCTGATTGCCCAGATGATCGCCAGCGACGCGGCTTCTCCAATCCTCGAAGGCCCGCCGCCCTCCGAACGCGAACTGGAAGTCCTGCGCCTTGTGGCCGCCGGGGCCACCAACAAGCAAATCGCCCAACAACTCTACCTCAGCGTCCGCACGGTCGAGGGCCATCTGGCCCGGCTGTACGCCAAACTCGGCGTGAACTCGCGCACCGAGGCGGCGCTCGCCGCCATCCGGTGCGGCTGGGCCAAAGCGTGACGGGCGAATCGGCGCAGGCCGAAACAGGTAGTTTCACGCTATCCACGCACGGAAAGCGGAAGTACAGTCTCAATGTGAATGACATGAAGAACCGCATCGCCACGCTGGGCACGATGTCCGATCTACACGCCGAGGCGACGGCCTACGACTTGCAGACCCTCGCGCAGATTGCCGCCGGCCTCGCGCCCGACCTGCTGTGCCTCGAAGTGGCCCGCGCCGCGTGGGAGGCCGGGGAGGTGGGTCGGGCGTCCCTGCCGATCCGCGCCGCGCTCGCCCCGGTCGCCGACCGCAGTGACATCGTGATCATTCCGGTCGCCGCCGGCCCGCGCGATCACGCCGACTTTACGCCGGCCGGCGGCCTGAGGGCGGCAGTGACTCTCACGCTGGAGCGACTCCATCGCCGGGTGCAGAGGGGTGCGGGCGCGCGGACGATCAACGGGCCGTGGTACGGCGCGTTCTGTCACACCGTCTGCGCTCTGCAAGAGGCGGCCTGGACGCCTGCAGCGCGGGCCGCGTGGCAGGCTGAGAGCGCGGCGATGCTGGCCAACGTGCTGGCCGCCGTCCGTCGTGATCCGGGGCGTCGGACGCTGGTCGCGGCGCAGTGCCAGCGCAAACATTGGCTGGACACTCGGCTCAGGCGCGAGTCGGATGTAGACTTCGTTGACTATTGGGCGCTGTGAGCCGGACAGGTAATTTCACTTGATCCGGATCGCGCCATTCTGCGCTAGGGATCGGCCCTCGGTTTCGCTATGATGAAACTGGTGGCCGATTTCGTTCTGTGGAGGATGCCCGGATGTCCCTAGCCCGACGCAACCTGTTCAAAGACAAGACGCGCTTCGCCCTCAGCGTGGGCGGCGTGGCCTTGGCCGTGATGCTCATTCTTCTCCTCAATGGTCTACTGCAAGGAATGAACGCGCAAATATCGGCCTATCTCGAACACGCACCCGGATCGCTGGTAGTGGCGCAGGACGGCGTGCGGAACCTGCTCGGTGCAACGTCGCTCCTTCCGCCCGGCACCGCCGGCGATGTCAAGGCTCGCGGCGCGGCGAAGGTCGTGCCGATCCTGTCGCAGTTCATCATCCTAGACCTGCACGACAAGAAACAGCCCGTCTATCTGGTCGGCTACGACCGGGCGCAGGGCGGCGGCCCGTGGCAACTCACCGCCGGGCGCGAACCTCGGCGGGATACCGAAGTGGTCTTCGACCGCATTTTGGCGGGCCGCCACAACATCGCCCCCGGCGACACAGTGGAGATCATGGATAGGGATTTCACCGTCGTTGGGCTGTCTGAGGGCACAACCTCATGGATGACCAGTTTCCTGTTCATCCGCCGCAGCGCCGCTGAGACGCTACTGCGCGCGCCGGGCAGCGCGAGTTACTTGCTCGTCATCCCGTCTGACCGTGTCGGGCCGGATTTGCTGCGCGAGCGGCTGAGCCATTTGTCGGGTATTGAGGTGCTGTCCAAACGTGAGATGATCGCCAATGACCTGAAGCTGTTCGGTCGGCTCTTCAGCGCGCCGCTCCAGATGATGACGGCCATTGCGTTTCTCGTAGGAACGCTGGTGGTTGGGTTGGTGATCTACACGGCGACGGTCGAGCGCCAGCGTGAATACGGCGTGCTCAAAGCCATCGGCGCGCGGAACGGCGTGCTCTACCGGCTGGTTGCAACGCAGGCGTTGATCGCGGCGTTGAGCGGGGCGGTCATCGGCGTGGGGCTGGCCTACGGGGCGAGCGAGTTGATCATGGCGCTCAGGCCGCAGTTTCTCATCGTGCTCGAACCGGCCGAGTCGGCGCGGGCCATCTTGAGCGGGCTGGGCATGGCGCTCCTCGCCGCGCTCTTCCCAGCGCGGGCCATCGCGGGATTAGCGCCGGCAGAGGTATTCCGCCGATGATCCTGGTTGCCTTTCGCAATCTCTTCCAGAATAAAATCCGTTTGGTCATCTCCGTTGGCGGGGTGGCGCTGGCGCTTCTGCTCATCCTCGCGCTCGACGCGGTTTTCAGCGGCGTTGAGCAGCAGGTCACGGCCTACATTGATTACTCCGGCGCGGATGTTTTCGTGTCGCAGGAAGGCGTGCGAAACATGCACATGGCCTCCTCGGCGCTGTCGGCTTCGGTGGCGAGCAAAGTGAAGGCCGTGTCCGGCGTCGCCTCGGTCACGCCGATTCTCTACGTGACGAACGTGGTCGTCGCCGACGAGGAGCGCAACCTGGCCTACATCATCGGCCTGCCGCCGAATGCCGCGATGGGCGGGCCGTGGCGCGTGGTAGCGGGGGAGCGAATTCCGTCCGACGGCGAAGCGATCATTGACGCCGGGGTTGCGGAGAAGTCGGGCATCGGGTTGGGCGACGAGGTGAAAATCCTCGGCGAGGAATTCACCGTCGCCGGCCTGTCCGACGGCACGGCCACGCTGATCAACTCGGTTGCGTTTATCTCGAAGCGAGACTTCGCCAAGTTGCGCGGCGACCCCGGCACGGTGAGTTACCTGCTGGTCAAGGTCGAGCCAGGCGGATCGCCGGAGAGAGTCGCGGCGCGTATTGAGGCGCAAGTCAGTGAAGTGACGGCGCAGACTCGGCCTGCCTTCGCCGCTCAGGAACGCAGGGTGATCAAGGATATGAGCACCGACGTGATCGCGATCATGAACCTGACCGGCTTCCTGATCGGCATGGCCGTCATGGCGCTCACGGTGTACACCGCCACGCTTTCCCGCCGGGCCGAGTACGGCGTGCTCAAAGCGCTCGGCGCGCGGAACGGCCATCTCTATCGCACAGTGTTGGCGCAGGCGCTGATCAGCGTCGCGCTCGGCTTCGGGCTTGGATTAGCCTTTACGCTTCTGCTGGCCGCCATCGTGCCCCAACTCGGCACGAACCTGTCACTGCTGATCAGCGGCGCGTCGCTCGTCAAAGTCAGCCTCGTGTCGCTCGTCATCGCCGCGTTCTCGGCCATCCTGCCGATCCGGCAGATCGCGGGGCTGGATCCGGCGATGGTGTTTAGAGGCAAATGAAAGATGGAATCCCAAATCCCAAGATCCAAATCCCAATTACCAATTCCCGATTACCAGTCATCAAACTCGGCGACGCTGAAGGTTGACCGCGTGACCAAGCGCTACGGATCGGGCGCGACGGAGGTGACGGCGGTGCAGGAGGTGTCGCTGACGGTCGCGGCGGGCGAGATCGTGCTGATCAGGGGGCCGTCGGGATCGGGCAAGACGACCCTGCTCTCGATGCTGGGCGCGTTGCTCAAACCGACCGAAGGCACCATCCGACTCGATGGCACAACCCTCAGTGAGTTGGCCGAGAACCGCCTGCCGGATATTCGCCTGCGGCAGTTCGGTTTCATCTTTCAGGATTTCAACTTGCTGTCGGCGCTGACCGCGCTGGAGAACGTCGCGCTGGTGGCGGCGTTGGCAGGCGCAAAAGGCAAAGAGGCGCGCAAGCGCGCGGCAGGACTGATGACCGATCTCGGTTTGAAGGAGCGGCTGAATTTTCTGCCGGAGAAACTTTCGGGCGGCGAGAAACAGCGGGTGGCGATTGCCCGCGCGCTGGTGAACGACCCGGCCATTATTCTGGCCGACGAGCCGACGGCCAATCTCGATTCGAAGATCGGCCACGAGATCATGCGGCTGTTGCGGCGCATCGCCAAAGAACAGAATCGCAGTGTGGTCATCGTCAGCCACGATCAGCGCATTAAGGATATTGCCGACCGCGTGCTGTGGCTGGAGGACGGGCAATTCAAAGAAATGGTGACCATGGCGACCGATCCGGTGTGCGGGATGGCGGTGGAGCGCGAGAAGGCGGCGGCGCAGTTAGAGTTGGACGGCGTGACCTATTACTTCTGCTCGCGCGGCTGCCGGGCGGAGTTCGAGGCGGAGCGCAGAGGACAGGTCGTAGGCGATCGGCTCACGCTGCAGGTCGGTAGGCCTTGATTAGCGGGCAGAGCGTTTCAGACAGATGACTATGGAGTGAGGCGTGAGCGGACGAGCTTTGTTTCATCCCACACTCTCTGACTTGTGCTGCGCCACGATGAGCAGTAGGCCGATGGGCAGTGTAGCAAGGCCAAGCGATGCCATAACCCATCGTGCCGGTTTCAATCCGCGCTTGAGCGCGATGGCTATCATAGTCGTCAGCAAACCGGAAATCAGCGCGATGACCGCAAAGCCTGATTTCAACGTGCCGCAGAACAGCCAGCAGGTCAACGCAAAATCCGGCTCGGCCAACGTGGGCACGGCGGGACGCGGCCACACGAAGTAGCAGGCCGCGATGCACCCGACGATCACCGCTGCCGCGACCATCCCCAGCCAGTAGGCTTTCGTCGCTCTCGGCAGCGTGCCGCGCACACGTTCAAATCCCCGCACCAGCGCGAGCGTGACGAGCGGCGTGAGAATGTCGAGTGTCCACAGAAAGGTCTTGTACCACGTCAGGCTTGGGACACTTGCCAGCGGCCCGCTTGTTTGGCTGAAGTACGGTCCAAAAATAAAACCCGGCGGGATGGCCATCAGCCCCGTGAGCAGAAAGAGCGGCAGCCAGCCGATCCATTCCCATGTGCGGCTCAAGGGCTTCGCGTTCATGACCTCTGCACCAGCACTTGTAATCGAGTCCACGCCGCCTCTTCCAGGTCGGCCAACTCCATCATCGGCGACGTCGTCTCGGCTAGCGCAACCACTACGTCTTTCGCCGCCGAGGCCCGCTGGAACATCGCCGCGACATCTTGCCATCGGTCGCCAATACGCTGGAATGTGTCGGCGATCTCATTGAGGCGAGGGTCACCTGTCGTCCCGGCAACCTCGCGCAGGAAGCGGCTGAACATATAGCGGAAGATGCCACCGCCAGTGCCGCCGGTTGCGTCAAGGCTGATGTAAGCGTTGAATAGTGCGCGGCGCAGCGCGCTCTCATCCATCAGGGCGGGCCATTTGAGCACGCTCTCGGCCGCCTTACGGATACCCTTGACGCCCAGATTACTGATAGGTGGCGCCAGCATCCCTTTTGACTGTTCAGCGATGGCCTGCCGCACCTCACGGCCGGTCGGCTGGCGCTTGCGGCTGAAATCGAAGGTGTACCACCGGTGTTTGGGAGGGAAGGGCTTGAAGGTGGAGGCGCGTGCTTTCTCCAGTTGCTCCATCGAAACCGGATGCAGTTCCTCGCGGCGGTCGGCGACGAGCACTTGGCGCGTCCTGGCATTGTAGCCGCAGACCACCACCACGTGCCCACCGAAATGGTAGTCGTAGCCTCCGAAGTCGAAGTAGGGCAGAAAACCCATGTCGCACTGGATCATCGCCGGCTGTCCTGAATCGAGCATCTCAAGCAAAGTTCGCTCGGCCGCACGGGCGCTGGAGGTGGTATGCGCAGTGACTTGGACGCCGGTGCGCTTGCCGGCCAATGGCTCGAACTCTCCTCGAGCGTTGGCGCGCCCGCCGATGAAAGGTGGCATACCCTTTTGGTGCCAGTAGATGAACCCTACCCCGGCGCCCAATCCTAGCAACATCTCCTCACTGATAGGGAAACTGTTGTAGATGTATACGCGGCGCATTGATCCGGTAACGCAGTGATGAGTCGTCAGCGACTTG
>JACQED010000511.1 GCA_016200785.1 Chloroflexota bacterium | reverse complement strand
TCTCGCGCAAATGCTGGGCAAAGACTCCGGGCTGTATCAATTCATCACACTTTGGTACGCGCCGCTCACCGAAGAACCGGCCAAACTTCTGCCGCTGCTGATCCCGATCATCCGAAGCCGCATCAACTCGCGCAACTTCGTCCCGTTTGCTATCGCGATTGGGCTGGGCTTCGGCATCGGCGAGTTGTGGTTTCTCGCCTATCGCACGACATTCATTCCCGAATTCGCCGCTCTGCCCTTTTACCAGTTCGGCGGCTTCATCACCGAGCGATTCTTCGTGTGCCTCCTGCACGGCGGAACGGTGTCACTCGCGCTGTGGCGACTCACGCGCGGCGGGTTTGGCTGGGGCGTGCTCGGCGCGATGATCGGGCACTTCCTTCTCAACTTCCCGATCTTCCTCGCCTCTTTCGACCTGGGTGGTCTCGGCAAGACCAACTGGCAAGTGATCCTCTCACTGTGGGTGGAACTGTTCTGGATCGCGACGATTTTTCTCCTCGGCGCATTGCAGCTCAGGAAGAACCCATTTCCCGCGGCCTTCGCCGGCACGGCAAAGTGCCCAGAGTGCGGCACGATCTACAAGCGCCCTTTCATCGGCGCGAACCTCGGCGTCGTGCGGTACGAGAAGTGCCCGAATTGTCGGAAGTATCATTGGGTATGAATATGCGTTACACGAACGAGTTACTCAACGACCTGTAGGATCAGATGTTGATCAAATCCATCCTGAAACAGATTTCCCCGCCAATACTGTGGACTGTCGTCAGCGGACTGAGCGGCCGCGCGAGGACGACGGCATACGCGTGGACGAGGGGCAGGCGGGTCAGGGCGCAGGCCGGCGCGGGCGCGCCCGGATCGGAGCAGGCACTTGAAATCTATTGGGACCCGGACTTCGCCCGGATACTCGACACGTGGGGTGAGGGCAATGCATGGGCCGAACTCGTTTATTTGCTGGCTAATTGCGAGGGTCGAATTCTCGACGTCGCCTGCGGCACGGGCAGGACAATGGAGATCGTGGCAGAGAAACTTGACTTGCCGGTTGAGGGCTGTGATATCTCGGATTTCCTGATTGAGAAGGCCGTGGCGCGCGGCATTCCGCGAGAACGGCTCACTGTCTGCGACGCAACACGCACGGGCTTCGAAGATAACGCTTTTGACTTTTCCTACTCCATTGGCTCACTCGAGCACTTCACCGAGGACGGCATCACGGCTTTCATCAAAGAGATGCAGCGCATCACAAAGCGCACTTCGTTTCACCAACTGCCCGTTTCGCGCAACGGGAAGAACCACGGCTGGATCACGCCCGCGCAGAGTTACTTCAACAACTCGGTCAAGTGGTGGTTGTCGCGCTTCGAGAGCGTCTACGATCGCGTCGTCGTTCTCGATTCTCGGTGGGAGGACAATAGGTCGGTCGGGAAATGGTTCGTCTGTCGCAAAGCCTGAGGCGATCCACGAAGTCGCGCAGGGGCGCGAAGAATCATTCGCGTCCCTCGCGGATTCACTTCCAGAAGAAAGCCAACGCCACGGCCACGAAAATCAGGAATAGCACTACCCCTCCGGCAACAATCGCCACCTTCACCCAATCGATCGGCGTCTCGCCGCTCACTTTCCCCGTCTGGCCGTTGATGAGAACCTGATACAACTTGCCCCGGTAAGTGTAGGCGGCCACCCACACCGGCAGCAGGGCGTTCTTGTAAGTCGGCTCCATCACACGAACGTCGGACAGGGTGAAGTTGCGCCGACCGCGAATCGACGACTGCCGCCGCGCGCCCCGTTCTGCGTCATCGCGCATTCGCTTGCGCGCCTCCATCGCGGCGTCGGCCAGCGCGATCTGATGGACCTCGGCCTGCCAGTCGGCCAGGAACTCGGGCCGGTATTCGACGAGCGCCTTCAAGTCGAACGGCATCACGCTTTTGATCGCCGCCTCCGGCACGCTCGACGCCGCATAGATGAGCAGGTCGTCCACTTTGTGTTTGTAGTATTCCGAGATCCACTGCCAGACAACCTCACGGCGACTCCCTAATCCCTCAAAGGAATCTGACTCCTCGGGGTACTCGGCCTGATAATCCACCTCGACGTGTCCGTCGAACGTCCAGAATGGCAAATAGACGGCGCGCAGTCCGTGCGAGCGTCCGAGGCGGATGAGATCGTCGGGGATGAACCACTTGCCGCCCAGCCATTCGCGGATGCGCTTGGGGGCTTCGTCGGCATCGAAGGCGAACGGCGCAATGGCGTTGGGCGGCGTGAGGCCGGGCGTGAGCGGCTGGGTAAGGACCTTGGACGAGCCGCAGAACGGGCATACGGTCGCCTGCTGATTGGCTGGCAGGGTCGTCACCGCGCCGCAATTCCGGCAGGTGAGTTGCCCGGCGACAAGCGCCCAGTGACCGGCGGCGGTCGTGTCCAGCGCGGTCAGCAGGTCGCGCTCGTCGTTGGAGGCATTCGGCGCGTCCAATTGCTCCGCGTTCTCTTTTGCCAACTCCTCCGCCCTCTCCAAATCCTCCGGCCTGTTCACGTTGAAGAACGTCAAATGCTCCGGGTCGAACCGGTCGAGTTCCGGCTCGTCCACGAAGCGCACCCGGACATCGGGAAAGAAACTGATGACGCGCATCTTGCCGGCGTCGAGCGCGGCGCGCATCGGGCCGAGGCAGGCTTTGGAATATATCGCGCGGAACGGCTCGGCCTCGGACCTCACCCCCGGCCCCTCTCCCCATGGGAGAGGGGAGTTCAGGCGCGGCACGACGGCGTCGAATTGCGGCGCGAGGGCGACCAGATGATCGAGCAGGGCCAGATTCACGAACGGCATGTCACACGCCACGACCAACGCGCGCGGCCGCGCCGCCGAGCGCACCGCGGTGTACAGTCCGCCGAGAGCGCCCTTGTCGGGCAGAACGTCGCCGAACTGCGGCAAGCCGAGATAGCGGTAGTCGTCGGGCTTGTTCGTGATGACGATCGTCTCCGCGCCGTAGCCGCCAAGTTGTTCGACGATGCGCTCGACGATCGGCTTGCCGCCGACGCGCACGAAGGCTTTGTCCGCGCCCATGCGCGACGATTTGCCGCCGGCAAGGATGACGACTGAGAGATCGCTCCACACGCGGATCATTGTACACGGATTTCACGAACTTAGCGGATTGCACGAATGACTCTGTTGAAAAAACCCGGAATTGAACCGGGAAGCCGCCACCCCGCAAAAGCAGGCGGGGCAGGCGAGCGCGAAGTTTTCAGGTGTTTTCTTGGCGTCCTTCGCGTCTTCGCGGTGAGAAAAGGCTTTTTGCAGTGGAGCCACGAATGGATTGTGATCGAAAAGTGCTATAATTCAAATCAGCCGGGGTCACGGAGGCGGCAAGCATGACAACGCCAACACAAGCGGCCACTCTCGAACAACTGCTGGACTCGCTGACGGTCGAAGGCGAGCTGTACGAACTGCTGGAAGAGGACGCCGTGCGCTGTTACGCCTGCGGCCATCGTTGCCTCATCAAAGAGGGCCGGCGCGGCATCTGCAAGGTGCGCTTCAACGAAGGCGGCGTGCTGAAGGTGCCCTTCGGCTACGTCGGCGCGCTCCAATGCGACCCAACGGAGAAGAAACCGTTCTTCCACGTTTTGCCGGGCAGTGACACGCTCACTTTTGGAATGCTCGGATGTGATTTC
>JACQED010000507.1 GCA_016200785.1 Chloroflexota bacterium | reverse complement strand
GAAGTGATGATATTGCTTGACCATCGGGGCAACGTACTGGTAACTCACCTTCGGCATACGGCCCTCGCGCCGGGCGGCTTTGACGACCTCGCTCAACGGCACATCGTGGCCGTTGCTGCGGACGAGGCCATCGGCGAAGATCAGGCTGTCGGGCGGGGCGTCCAGCATTTCGGCCGCCGTCTGACTCAGCAGAGCGCGGACTTCGATGCTGGCATAGCGCGCGGCATTGCCGGTGACATAGGTCTGCCGCGAGGCCGTGGTGGCCATACCGTCCAGCGTCAGATCGGTGTCCGAAACCAGCACGTCCACCCGTTCGTAAGGCACGCCCAACTCTTCACTCACGACTTGCGCCAGCACGCCGACCAGGCCCTGCCCGATCTCGGCGGCCCCGGCGCGCACCGAGGCGCGTCCATTGGCGAAGACCTCGACCTCGGCCCCGGCGGCGTCATAGGCCCCACTGCCGAAGCCGGTATTCTTATACGCGCAGGCGACGCCCCACGCACGCCGCTTGTCGCCGTCCACCGCCACAAACAGATGCTTCCGCATTTCGGCGGCGACCAGTTCCAGCGCCTGCGGCAAGCCGCAACTTTCCGTCATCTCTTGCCCCGACAGCGTCTTCTTGCCGTAGGCCAGCGCATTCTTCCGCCGGATGTCGAGCGGCGACAGGCCCAACTTCCCAGCCAGCAAGTCCATCTGCGATTCCATCGCGAACGCGCTTTGCGTGACGCCGAAACCCCGGAACGCGCCGGAGGGCACGTTGTTGGTGTACATCGCGTAGGTGTTGACAAGGACGTTGGGCACTTCGTAAGGGCCGGCCGCGTGCGTCGTGGCCCGCAACATCACGTGGTTGCTCAGGCTGGCGTAAGCGCCGGCATCGCCCCAGATTTCGACTTCGTGGGCCACCAGCGCGCCGTCCTTTTTCGCGCCGGTCTTCATCTTGATAATCGTCGCGTGCCGCTTGGGATGAACCATCAGCGACTCTTTGCGGCCGAGCACCATCTTGACCGGGCGTTTGGTGGCCCACGCCGCCAACGCGACGTGAATCTGCACCGACACGTCTTCCTTGCCGCCGAAGCCCCCGCCGATGAGGCAGTTGATCACACGGATTCGATCTTCGGGCACGTTCAGTGTGGCCGCGATCTGACTCCGATCGCTGAAGGGAATCTGTCCGCCGCAGTAAACGGTGATCCGCCCCGTCGCATCCGGCACGGCCAGCCCGGCTTCCGGCTCGATGAAACCGTGTTCGACGGTCTGCGTGCTGTACTCGCGTTCCACGATCACGTCGGCTTGCGCGAAGCCCGACTGCAAGTCGCCATTCTCAAGATGGAAATGAGCGAGGTAGTTACCGTGCGCGCCGGACGTATGTGCCTCGACGTGATCGTGCAGGAGGGGCGCATCGGGGCGCGCGGCCTCTTTGGGGCCAGTCACGACGGGCAGTGGCTCGTACTCGACCTCGATCGACTCCAGCGCGCGTGCGGCGATCCCCTCCGACTCGGCGACGACGAGCGCCACCGAATCGCCGACGTAGCGAACTTTGTCCGCTACGCGACATAGCACCGGCCAATCAATCTCGTGGACGCCACAATCCTTGCGCCCCGGAATGTCGTCGGCGGTCAGCACGGCGACCACGCCGGGCAATGCTTTCGCCTTACTGACATCAACTTTCAACAGGCGCGCGTGAGGGTACTTGCTCCGCAAGGCACGCCCGTACAGCATCCCCTCGACGTACAGGTCGTCCACATAGATGCCCCGGCCCGTTACTTTGTCCACCGCATCCGGGCGCGGCAGCGGGCGGCTGATCGCTTTGAGCGGTTGCTTGACCGAGGGCAAAGGAGGCACGGCCTGACCGGCGGCTTGTTGAATCGCGCGGATGATCGCGTTGTGGCCGGTGCAACGGCAGATGTTCCACTGGTGTCCGTCGTAGATTTCTTCGAGCGTGGGGCTGGGGTTTTTGTCGAGCAGGGCTTTGGTGGACACGATGAAGCCGGGCGTGCAGAAGCCGCATTGTGTTGCGCCCTGATCGATGTAGGCCTGCTGGATGGGATGAAGTTCGCCATCTGGCCCGGTCAGGCCCTCAATCGTGACGACGGTCGCTCCCTCCGCGCGCTTCATCGGGATGAGGCAGGAGCGCACCGCCTCACCGTCTTTGATGATCATGCAACTCCCGCAGTGGCCGGTCGTACAGCCGTCCTTGGCGCCGGTGAGGCGCAAGTCATCGCGCAGAACGTCCATCAGCCACGTCTTGGGCGTGGCGGTGACCCGACGCTCTTGACCGTTGACGGTCAGCGTGTAGGTCTGTTTTTCTTCTGTCATGGCGGAGGTCTCCCCTTGGCGAACAACGTCAACGTGACGCTGGCACTGGCCCGGCCAATGAGAAAGGATACAGATGACTGAAGACTGATCACTGAAGACTGGTCAGGCGGCGCTTCTCACTGAGCGGGGCGCTCAGCGCCGACGCAGGCCCGGCCCGCGCCGACCTCCCGACCGAGGGAATGCGATTATTGTAGCACCAGCGTCAGGCGCTGGCAACTATCACCGGTACCAGTTTGCGCGCTCTCACGTCCACCAGCCCTTTGTCCGTCAGCCCGGCCTCGGGAATGGATGGCAGTGAGACGAACGAAAGCGTCATGAACGGCGAATTGAGCGACGAACCCAATTCGCGAGCGGCGCCGTTCAATTTGCCCAGCGCTTGATTGACTTCGGAAGCCGGGCGGTCGCTCATCAACCCGGCAACGGGCAGTGGAACCTGAGCCAGTGTTTTCCCGTCCGCCACCGCGACGAAGCCGCCGCGAATCTTCACCAGCGCCCGGACACACGCCGCGAGGTCGTCGTCGTTCGCGCCGAGGACGACGATGTTGTGATGATCGTGCGCCACGGTGCCCCCGATGGCCCCGCGCTTTAGGCCGAAACCTTTGGCGAACGCAACGGCGATGTTGCCATTCTTGCCGTGTCGCTCCACCACTGCGATCTTCAACACGTCCTGCGCCGGGTCGGGTTGAACCTCGCCGCCGACTACCTCCAACTCGGCCTCGCCGAAGTAGCTGATGATCTGGTCGGGGACGATCTCGATCACACGAACGCGGACACGGGAGCCATCGGCTTTGAGAGCGAAATGCGCGGCGCGCGTGCCCCGTTTGGCCCGCACTGTGTTCCTCAGCCACGCGGCGTAGCGGACTCTGGGAACTTCGACGGCCAACCGCCCGCTCTCCGCGACGAGCCGCCCGCCGACATAGACTTGGGCCGCCCGGATCGGAGTAAGCGAGTCGGTCAGAATGAAATCCGCCCAGCGTCCGGGCACGAGCGCGCCGAGGCGGTCGTCGAGGCGGAAATGCTCGGCGGCGTTGAGCGACGCCATTTGAATCGCGCGCAGAGGATCGAGTCCGAGGCG
Organism: Chloroflexota bacterium; assembly: GCA_016200785.1. Lineage (GTDB taxonomy): Bacteria > Chloroflexota > Anaerolineae > Anaerolineales > JACQED01 > JACQED01. The sequence continues at coordinate 1,024 of JACQED010000507.1, read as the reverse complement.
GATGGACTCGTTGACGTTGTAATCAATGTGGCCCTCGGCGGCGATGTCGGCGGAGAATTTGTCGTCCACGCAGAAGAGCATGTGCCGCGTCGGCAGATTTTCGCGGACGACGCCGGAGATCAGATCGCGCAAGTTGCGCTCGGACGATCCTTCGCGGATGATCACCGACATGCCCACTGCCAGCCGCGCTTTCACGTCGTCGAGAGTCACACATTCGTGATCGTCGGCGAGGCGCGCGGCGGCGTAGGCTTCGAGTTCGCGGCCCGACAACCCGGCGGCGTGGCCGTTGGCGATCTTGTTGCGCGCGTGCGCGGCCAGAATCTTCCTGAGATACGGCGCTTTGTATTCGAGCACTTTCGACGGATCGAGTTCGCCGAGGCTGATCGTTTGCGGCCAGGCCAGCGCGCGGCGCACTTCTGCGGGACCGAGTTCGCCGCCGGTCGTCTCCAGCCCCGGCGCGGTCGGCACGCGCGACGAGACTTCCACAAAGATTCGATACGGCAGAGTCGGCGCGGCGCGGAAGAATTCGGCGAGGCCGTCATAGCCGGCCACGTTCGCTACTTCCATCGGATCGACCAACAGCGTGGTCGTGCCGGTCGGGACGACGACTTCGGCCAGGCGCTCCGGCGTCAGCAGCGCCGACTCGATGTGAATGTGCGCGTCAATGAAACCGGGCACGGCGTACTGTCCGCGCGCATCCACAGTCGTCGTTGCCGTTCGCGCCTCGCCGGGAAGCACCGAAACGATCCTGTCGCCGCAGATGCCCAGATCGGTTTCGACGATCGTCTCGCGGTAAACGTCCACGAGGCGCACGTTTCGCACGAGCAAGTCGAGCGGGCGCTCACCGAGCGCGGCGCGGATTTGATTTTTCAGGGGGAGTATCTTGTCCACCGCGCGGCTACAGACTCCTACTGCCCGCGCTCGCCGCGGATGGAGGGCAGGCCCAGCGCGGCCGGCGCGCCGAGGCGCTTGCGCAGTGCCTCGCGCGAGCCGATGATCAGCACGGCGATCGTGAAGGCATACG
>JACQED010000506.1 GCA_016200785.1 Chloroflexota bacterium | reverse complement strand
CCGTTGATGTCGAAGTAGATTCCGACATGATCGAGTCGATGGTGCGCCAGCGCGGCGAACGCTTCCCACGTCTGCCCTTCCTGCAATTCGCCGTCGGACATGAAGACCCACACGCGCCCGGTCTCGCCGCGCAGCTTGCGCGCCAGCGCGACGCCGCCCGCTTGACTCAACGCCTGGCCGAGCGAGCCGGTCGTCGTTTCCATGCCCGGCGAATGTTCCGCGCCGATCAACTCGACCGTACTGCCGTCCTGATTGAATTGCTCCAGCCCTTCAGGAGCCATCCGGCCGACTTCGATCAACGTTGCGTAAAGCGCGAGGGCGTAGTGCGCCGGAGAGATGAAAAGGCGATCGAGGTGCGGCGCTTGGGGGCCGTTGTAGAGCGCGCCCGTGAAGGCGCTCGGGTTCTGTGGGCCGGGAACGCCGGGAAAGGGCAGGGGGATCGCCGGCGCCTGGCTGGGGCCGATATTCAACACGCGGGTGTACAGCGTGGCGAGAATCTCAGCCGACGAGCAAGCCTGACTCAAATAGCCGCCGTTGTTCTTGATCGTGTGCTCGAGCACGCGGCGGCGCACGGCCTGCGCCACGCGCCTGGCTTCCGCCTGCCAGCTGGCCGAACCGCCTGCGCTCATTTCGGCTGAACGACTCCGACGGTCAAAAGCAAATTGGCGTACAGCCGTTGCTCGCCGGTGGCGATCAGGACAGAGGTCTGCGGAACATTCACCGCATCGTAGAAATCGAATCGCGGGATCGATCTGACCCCGATCTCGGGCGGAACCAGCTTGCGGAATTCCTCGACGATGGGCGCTTCTTGCCCGTTGTCCATGAGCATCGCATGGGCCGCTTCGATCGGGATCGCGTCGAGCAGGACTTTCACCACGTCCGTTGCCGAGATCAGCCCCGGCGCAAGATTGAGATAGATGCGTGCCGCGTGCGCCGGGCCGCCGGTGAAGTGCGGGTAATTCGAGTCGGCGATGAGCACCCGGCTGGTGTGGCCGGATCGCGCCAGCGCGGCCAGCAGTTCGGGGTGGATGAGACGATATTTCATCATGGTGTGCCTTCCTCTCTGAGCCGAGAAAATCCTTTGTCTCGCTCGCCCTCGAGTCGCGTCACGGCCTCTTCCGCCGTCAATCCTTCGTGAACGACGGCCTGAACGGCGACGGCCACGGCGTATGGATCGTCGTCGCCGGGAAAGAGAACGTTGCGGCCTGCCAGCGCGCCGCGCACCGTTGGGCCGGCGCACAGGCCCCGGCGCAATTGATCCAGGAAGGGCGTCGGGTCGTTCGCGCTTTCGCCGCCCAATATCAAGATGGGTAGCGTGGTCGAGCGGGCAACTGATTCGTAGCCGTCCACGTACGGCAGTTTCAGCCAGCGGTTCAACGACGAGCCGCCGAGGCCCGAGGCGATGTTGACTGCCCGGATGACGGCCTCGGCTCTGCGATCAAGTCTAAGCTTGCCATTCTCGCGGCGCATCGGCAGGCTTTCCAGGAACACGGGGATGCCCAACTCAGCACAGCGGTTTATGGCCTGGCTGACGTATTCCAGCGTGACGATGGCATCGGGGTCGTCGTCCTCGATGCGGATCATGTATTTCATCCCGTCGAAGCCGAGCGCCGACGCGCGCTCGGGCGTTGTGGCGGTCAGGCGGTCGTCGAGTTCGTGGCTTGCGCCGGCCAAGCCTCCACGATTGCCGCTGCCGAGCAGGACTTTATCATCGAGAAATCCGGCGGCCCCTCGCTCGCGGCGCCAGCCGTCTAACAGCAGTAGCTCGTCGAGAACGTCGGAGGTCGCCATGATGCCGTCGAGAGCGGGCAAGGCGCGAAGGATCCGCCCCAGGTATTGATAGCGATCGCCGAGCGCCGTGGGATTCCCCACGACCGAAATCACGCCGCGCGCCGGGTGATCGGCGGCCAGTAGAGCCAGTCGTCCGTCCGGGGCCAATTTCGCCCGGCGGCGGCGCGCGGCCGCGGCCTGCTCGGCCAATTCCGGTTGATACAGGCGCAGTTCGACGATGCGTTCGAACAACGACAGTGGAAAAAATTTCTCCAAATCGAACCGGTAACTCCCGGCGGAGTAAGTCACGTCATCACGCTCCAGTCAAGAACGCCGCCGCAGAAATTGTGTCTCCGAGGCCAACGGTGAGTTTGGGCTGTGGCACAACGCGCGTCGGCTCGATCACGATCCAGTGTTTCCCAGACTTCCACACACCTTGCGAGACCTTTTCGGCGCGGTTCTGAAGAATCGGGTCCAAAACCCGCTGAGCCGTCTGCCCGGCAAACGACGGCGCGATATCGAGGCCGGCTGCCCAGTTGTCGTCTGTCAATTCGCGGGCCTGCGCTCGCGCCGCCGCCAAAGCTGCCGCGAAACACAGGCTCTCCTGGATCTGTTCCCAAGAAACGCGCTCGTCGGCGCTCAGGCATAGGTAGTAGCCCAGCGTGTGAACGTGAATGCGCGGCACGCCGGTGGTCTCGGCCACGCGCAACGCGCCCCGTAGGATCGCTACCGGATCTTCTCGCAGAATGTCTTGCGACGGCGGTGCGCCCCCGAGCGCCTCGACCAAGCCGGCCAACTCGACCTCGTTGCATCCCAGGCTGTGAACCAGAGGCACAATGGTCTCCTCGACGTAGCGACGCAGCGATGCGCTGGCCATCGAAGCGCACTCAAGGTGCACGCGCAAGTTTGGGTTCGCCTTTCTCAGCCCCTTCACGAAGCTGCCCGTCTCGTCCACTGACGGGCGAAAGTCACTGCCGTCGGGATAACGCTCCGACAGCAGGTGATAACCTGACAGCATCAAATGCGAAAAAGATCTGGCCTGCGCGATGGCGCTTTGCACAAGTTCGGGATTGAGCCTGAGTTGGTTGTTAATTGGATTCCAAGCCGGGATGAACCGGTTGGCGCGCGGGGCCTTGAGTTCGACGCCTTGATAGATCAGGCTCAGACCCCCGTCATATTCGATGATCCAGTGTAACGCGAAAAGCCCTTCGGCGCGCGCCGCCTCACGCGGGTGCGCTGCCCCCTCGGGCGTCAGCACGAACAAATTGTCCCGCATCGGGAAGAGCGCCGCGAGTTCGTGCGTCAGAGGGTGGGCGTACGTCACCACGCGCGGCACGCCCAGCGCCGAGATCGCGGCGGCCATGTTAGCCGACGTCCCGCCGAGGCGCAGCCGGTCGTAATGGAGATTTTCCAACAGCCAGCGATGCGCCGCCTCGTCGCGAATTACGCGCTGGAGCGCCTTGCCCTGCGTTAACGAGTGGAGCAGTCCGCAGAGCAAATCCTCGACGGTGCGCACCTCTTCGGGCACGGGCGCGTCGAGCAAGGCCCGAACATCAACGCCGGCGCTGTCGAGCAGTGCGCGCAATCGCTCCGGCGTCAGCCGCACCCAGCCGTCAATGACCGAGTGGAAGGCGCACAGCACTCCGGGAATGCTCTGCAAACGCCGTCGGCATCGGTCGAGCGATTCTTCCTGCATGTCGCTGCTTATAGTTTCTGCCGCAACCGTCCGAGACTGCCGCCTGGATGAAAACGCAGGAAATCATCGCGCGTGAAGCCGCGCGCGACCGAGACGGCCATGGCGAGCGCATCGCCCAGGGCGAGCATCGCGACGGCGCTGGAAGTCGGGGCCAGCCCGCGCGGGTCGGCTTCTTGCCCGACGCCGAGATTCAGCACGACATCGCTGGCTTTCCCAAGCGGCGAATCCGGTTTGCTCGTCATGGCGATGAGGTGCGCGCCGATGTCGCGGATGATGGGTAGGATGTGGATGACCTCGTCGGTCGCCCCGGAATGCGACATGGCGATCACGACATCGTTCGCCTTCATCATGCCCAGATCGCCGTGGGCGGCTTCCCCGGCATGGACGAACAGGGCCGGCGTGCCCGTGCTGGCGAGCGTCGCCGCGAGTTTTCGCCCGAGGTGCCCGGACTTGCCCACGCCGGTGACGATCACCCGGCCGGCGCAGTTCAACAGCATCTCGGCAGCCCGCTCAAAGTCCGGCCCGAGGCGCTCGCGCAGGTTGTCCACGGCCTCGGCTTCGCGTTTCAATACATAGCTTGCAACTTCGAGTATTGTCGTTGGCGTTTGCGATTCCATTGGTGTGTTCCGGCGCCGCTATCGGATGAGAGGGTTGGGGGGCTGAAGGCGGAGTGATGCGGGAGAGCGCGCCGACGGGCGCGCGTCCGGGCAAGCCGCCGCCCGCGTTCGATAGTGGCCCGTGATTTTGAATTGCCGTGCTCTGCAAGAGGCGTGCCCGATCAACCCTTGATGGCGCCGATCAACAGCCCGCGCGCGATGTAGCGTTCCAGCGCGATCGCCATCCCGATCACCGGGACGATCATGATCAGAATCAGCACGGAGAGATACCACCACTCCGGCCCGCGCGTGGCGTTCTGCGCGGCGACCGTCAGCGGCAGGGTCTGCGCTTTCGCGTTAGTCAGAAAAAGGGCCAACAGGTACTCGTTCCACGAAAAGACGAGCACGAACAAAAAGGTCGCAACCAGGCCGGGCAGTGACAGCGGCAGAATGATCGACCAGAAGGAACGGTAATACGACGCGCCGTCAATCGCCGCGCACTCTTCGAGCTCTATGGGGATGGTCTGAAAGTAGTCGCGCATCAGCCAGACGACGATGGGCAGGTTGGCGGCGAGGTAGGCGATGATCAGCGCCTGCCATGTGTCGAGCATCCCAAGCCGCTGGAACAGGATGTAGATCGGAATGACGACGGCCACGGGCGGCAACATGCGTTGGGAGATCAACCAGAAGGCGATGTCGTTGTTGCCCAACGCGCGCTTGAAGCGCTTGCCGATGGTCTGAAGGAGAATAATGAACAGTGCGATGGCGGCGACTACGGTGATCTGCCACGGCACGCCGAGCACCACGGCGATGATTGAGAGAACCACGCAGCCGATGAACATCAGGATGGCGCCGAGTTTGGGCTGATACTTGAACCGCGTAAGCCCGTAGGCCGCGGCGGAGCCGAAGGTCAGCGCCAGCGTCGTGCTGGCCAGCGAGACGACCACCGTGTTGCGGTACGTGCGGAAGGTGTCGTTCCGCAAGTCGCCGACGAGAATGTACGTCCAGGCGTGGAGCGACGGCTTGAAATCCACGAAGGGAATATAGAAAGGCCCGCTGTTGACGTCGATCGGCAGCTTGAATGAAGTAACGAAGAGCCAGTAGAGCGGAAACAGGACAACGAATGCCCATACACCCAAGACGACGTAGGTTACGGCCATGCCGAGAGGCGAGGGCGTGAAGATCGAGCGATAGCGTGACCGTTTCATGGGCACACTCTTCGACTAGGCTTCAGCCAGTCGCTGGCGGATCAGATTAGCGTAGCTCACGCCGATAAACGTGACCATGAACAAAAGCATGTAGGCGACGGCCGCCGACCCGCCGATGTCCAGCGTGCGCCAGATCGTGTAAGCGTGCAGAGTCAACGACTCGGTGGCCGTGCCCGGCCCGCCGTTCGTCAGCACGTTCGGCAGGTCCACGATCTTGAACGCCTCGATCATGCGGATCAAAATCAGCGTGCTGCTGACCGGCAGAATGGTCGGGATCGTGATCTCCCAGAAGATTTGCCAGCGGCTCGCGCCATCTACCACCGCCGCTTCGATCGGCTCGATGGATTGGCTCTCCAACGCGGCCAGCAGGACGATGAACATGAAGGGCGTCCACTGCCACACGTCGCCGATCATCACCGCCGCGCGCGCGCCCCACGGATTGCTCACCCACGAAGTATTGGCGAGACCCAGTATGTTCCAGATCGGATAGACCGGGCCTTTGGTCGTGTCGGCCAACATACGAAACAGATAAGCAATGCCCACCGGCGTGATCATCATCGGGATCAGGAAGACCACCCGGAAAAATCGCCGGGCAGGTATCTGTTGAATGCACAGATACGCCAATCCCAGGCCGAGGGTGTACTGAATGACGATGCCAGCGAAGACGTAAATCAGCGTCACCACCACCGTCCCCGGTCTGCTCGCCGGACCGAGGGTATGGACGATGAGCCACGCGCCGGCAGTGATCGCGCTGGCGGTGACGATGCGCCCGATCGCGCCGCCGACCGCGGCGTTGCCGCCGCGAATGTAGCGATACATCAAGAGGATTTGGCTCAAGACCACCAGGCCGAAGAACAGCCAGCCGATCGGGTGCGGCTCGCCAAAGCGGCCCATGAAGTGCTCGCGGTCAATGCCGACCACCAGTTTGGCGTAATTGTCCAGGCCGACGAAGGTAAGTTGAAAGCCGCCGGGAACGAACTGGAGGCGAGAGAGAGAAACGTACAGCGATACGATCAGCGGAAAGATGGCGAGGAACAGTACCACCAGAACGGCGTGCAGGATGAAGGCCGAAGTCGCGGAGGCCTCCAGCCATGTCTGGAGGCGGGCGAGCGGTGAGTGGGCCTCAAGGCCCGACTCGCTGAGAGCCGGGCCTTGAGTTCGTTCTGCGACAGACATTCGTTACTTGGTGACGCCGAGCGTGGCTTTGTAAGCAGCCAGTTGCTTGTCGCGGCCCAACTCGTCGGTCTTCTTGTTCCAGCCGTCGGAGATCTGTTTCATCGTCGCGTCCTTGTCAATCTCGCCGGCGAGGAACTGGGCGATCGCGGTGTCGAGCACCGTGCCCTGATAGTATGCGTTCTGCGGAATGCGCAGGTCGAGCACCATGTTCGGGCTGTTCAGGCTGGCTTCAATCGCGCCCAGGTAGTCGGCGGTGGCTTTTTCGCTCATGCCGGACTTAAGCCACGCGTCACGACTCTTGAACTGAGACAGCCGGTACGGGTTGAAGCCGGTCTTGCCGATGGTGACGTCCACGTTCGACTGAGCAGGCGCGGACACATACGCCAGGAAGGCGAAGGCCGCGTCCTTGACGTTCGCCTTGCTGTTCTTGTTGATCGCGCCCGACCAGCCGCCGAAGGCGGCGAACGGCGCGTGGTTCACGCCGTTGGTCGCATAGGGGCAGGTCTTCGCGTCGCAGTCAACCAGCTTGCCGGACGCACGATCGAGCACCTTCTTGGAGCCGGGCAGGATCACCGCGCCGACTTTGTCCTGAACTTTGGAGGTGGCGGGATCGACAGCCAGCGGGCCGATGTCGCCCCAGTCAATCGAGAGTGCGCAGCGGCCGGAGGTGAAGAGGCCGCGGGTGTCGCCGACGTCGAGGTTCAACTGGTCGGGCGGCCCGAGGGTGGAAAGCGTCTTGTAAACATCCAGCGCCGCGCCGAAGCCCTCGTTGGGGCCGTATAGCGGCTGCAGGTTGTCGGTGGTGAAGAATCCGCCCTGGCCGGTGCCCTGGCTCTGGAGGAATGCCGACGCGATGGAACTGACCATCCAGTACGACTGGGCACTGCGCTTCATCGCAATGCACGTGCCGTAGTCGGGCTTGCTATCGCCGTTGAGGTCCTTGCCCTGATACTCCTTCGCCAGCGCGATAAAGTCGTCCCACGTCTCTGGCGGCGTCTTGATCAGGTCACTGCGGTAATACACCATCTGGAAGTCGCCGTCGAGCGGGATGGTGTACGTCTTGCCCTGGTACGTGGCGCTGAAGTCGCGGAAGAAAGCGCCGACGTCGTCCCATTGCAGGTCTTTGTTGGCTTTGACGCGGTCGGTCAGGTCTTCCAGGTAGCCGCCCGCGACGTAATCGCCCATCCACTGCGGGTCGAACACAATCACGTCATAGGAATTCGTCCCGGTGGAAAAGTCGGTCAGGGCCTTCTGATACAGGTCGGAGAAGGGGACGGTCGCCACGTTGATGTGCGCGCCGGTGGCCTTCTCGAATTCGGGGCCGTGCCGCTGGAGAGGCTCGGCGATCTGCGGGCCGGTGAAGGTCAACACGTTGACCGTGACGCCCTGGTAGGGCAGGGCGGCAGGAGCGGCGGTGGTGGCGGCTCCGCCGCAGGCTGTCACGATGAGGCTGAGGACTGCCATCAGTCCCAGAGTTAACGCTACGTGCCGTTTCATTTCTTCTACTCCTTGTCTTGAACGTGAAGGAATCTTGGACTCAGTTCCAAATGGATCAGGTCGCGTGTTTCGTGGCGTTTCAGGCAATCACCTCCTTGCAGTGTTTAAGCGTTGATCGGTCAACCGAGTCAAACTGCCTGGGCCACCCCGTCCGGCGGGCGATGATCGGCGCCGCAAGACTCGCGCACCACCAAGTCCAGACTCAAGCGATTTTGTGTCGTCGGACGGTGTGGATTCGCGATGCGCGCCAGCAGCATCTCGGCGGCTGTCTTGCCCAGCTCGTACGTGGGTTGCGGGACGGCGGTGAGAGGCGGATCGAGCAGTGTGGCCCAGGGCAGATCGTCGAAAGCGGCAACGGCGACATCGTCCGGGATACGCAGGCCGCGTTCTTGAATGGCCGTCAGCGTGCCGAGGGTCGTCGTGTTGTTAAAGGTGAACAGCGCCGTCGGGCGATCGGGCAGCGCCAGCAGGTCGAGCGCCTGTCGGCGGCTGTCGGCGATTTGACGGACATCGGCTTTGCGGATCAAAGAGGGTTCGACCGGGAGGCCAAATTCCTTCAACGCCCGCCCGTAGCCATCTTCCCGCTCGCGCGCAGTCGTCAATTGCTGTTGGCTGGAGATCATGCCGATGCGTCTGTGGCCATGCGATAACAGATGAGCGACTGCTGTCTCGGCGCCGCCGACGTTGTCCACCAGCACCGTATCCAACTGCACATCTGTGATGAGTCGATCGAGTGCGACAACCGGAATCCTGCCATTGAGCAACTCGGGATCGTGGCCCGTCTCGGTCGCCGACGCGAGAATGATGCCGGCCACGTTCTCGGCGTGCATGACTTCGAGGTAGACCCGCTCACGGTCGGCGTCCTCATCGGTGTTGCACAAGATCAGGGAATAGCCATTGCGCGAGGCGATATCCTCTATGCCGCGCGTGACTGACGTGAAGAACAGGTTCTGGATGTCCGAAATGATCAGGCCGATAACCTGCGTGTGCTTGATCCGCAATCGGCGAGCCACGCGGCTGGGCCGGTAATTGAGAGCCTGAACGGCATCCTGCACTCTCTTCCGCGCATCGGGCGTCACATTCGGGATGTCGTTCAACACCCTCGAGACGGTGGCGGTGGATACGCCTGCGCGCTTGGCGACCTCCTTGACGGTGGTCATGAGACGGGCGATCGTTTACTGTGAAGATCGGACAAAAACCAGCGAGGAGCTATCGTGAAATCGTTTACAGGCACATTGTAAACGATTACCCGAAGGAGTCAAGTCCCAAATTGCGCGAACCGGAGGCGGCGTCCTTAGCTGGACTTTATCCATTCGCAAAGACAGGGTAAGCTAAGGCAAATCTCGATCAAGAGGATTGCCCATGCCTACCCTGCCCAGTGACTATCTTAGCCCGATTCAGATTTTTGCGCCGCTCTTT